>CAZJPU010000026.1:0-11780 GCA_964548105.1 Candidatus Woesearchaeota archaeon
ATTTATATTTCTTCCACCCTAATTAATGAGGCGGAAAAATCAAATTCTTAAGAGGCATCAATACCTCAAAAATTTTAATTAGAACTTCGGACAACGCTTTAAATCAATAAACTTTAAATAACCCCTTTGTATCATTTTTTTATAAAATGAGGCTAAATATATTAATTGGTGGGAAAGCAGGACAAGGAATTAACAAGATTTCAGAGATTGTTTCAAGAGTTTTGATTAAACTAGGTTATTTTACTTTTAATTATAGGGATTATCCTTCTTTAATTAGGGGTGGACATAATTTTAATGTCCTTGGTGTTTCTGATAGAAGAATAGGAAGTATTGAAAGCAAGTTAGATGTTGTTGTTGCAATGGATGATAAAACAATTGAACTACATAAAAATGAATTAAAAAAAGGTGGAGAAATTGTTGGTTTTGAAGAGTTTAAAGATTTGGGAAGAAATTTAAATATTGCTCAATCTGGTGCTTTGATTAAGATTTTAGGAATTGATTTGAATATTTTAGTTGATGAAATTAAGTCGCAGTTTAGGGAAAGTGATGATGCTGTTGTTGCTGCTAAAAAAGGATTTGTAGGTCAAGAAAAAAAATTTGATTTTAAAAAATTAAATAACAAAATTGAGATTATGCATGGAAGTAGGGCGGTTGCATTTGGGGCTATTAATTCTAATATTGATTTATATATAGGTTATCCAATGACTCCAGCTACAGGAGTCTTGCATGAATTAGCTGGAAAACAAAAGAATGGAAATTTTATGGTTTTTCAACCTGAAAATGAAATTTCTGTTGTTAATTCTGCGCTTGGAGCAAGTTTTACAGGTGCAAAAACAATGATAGGAACCTCAGGAGGAGGATATGATTTAATGACAGAGGGACTTTCGTTTCAAGGAATGTCTGAAATACCTTTAGTTGTTTATTTAGCTAGTCGTCCTGGACCTGGAACAGGAGTTCCTACTTATTCATTACAAGATGATTTAGAAGTTGCTCTTTATGGAGGACATGGAGAATTTCCAAGAGTGGTTATTGCTCCAGGAGATCCAATTGAATGCATAGAAAAAACAAATGAAGCATTTTATTTAGCTGAGAAGTTTAAAACTTTATCAATTATTCTTTCTGATAAACATTTGGCTGAGAGTGAGTTTAGTTCAAATCAAAAGCCAAATAAAATTATAAAGATTAAAATTGAAAGAAAAGTTCCTGGAGAGGGGATTGTTAAATCAAGTAGTTATGAGCATGATGAAAATTGGAATACTATTGAGAGTGCTGAGATAACAAAGAGTATGGCGGATAAAAGAATGAAAAGGTGTGAAGATATTAAAAAGGAGTGTGAAAAATTAGAGATGATTAAAACTTATGGAAATCCTAATGCTAAAAATCTAGTTGTTGGCTGGGGAAGCACGAAAACTGTTATTTTAGATGCAATTGATGCAATTGATGATTCAATTAAGAATAATAAAGGAGATTGGAAGTTTTTACAAGTTCTTTATATGAATCCCTTATCTGATCAAATAAAAAAAGAGATTGAAAAAGCTGAAAAAGTTATTTTAATTGAGCAAAATGTTACAGGGCAATTAGGCAAACTTATTCGTGAGAAAACTGGAATTAAAATTGAAAATAAGATTTTGAAATATGATTCAAGGCCTTTTTATTCAGATGAATTAAAGGAGGAGATTTTGAAGATTTAACCAATTAAACTAATAAAATTCAAAATGATAGATATAAAAAATAATTTAGGAACAAAAGAAGTAAATACCTGGTGTCCAGGATGTTCAAACCATATGATACTTGAAAGTGTTAAACAAACTCTTGCTAGATTAATAAAAAGTGGGAAATTTAAACAAGAGCAATTTGCAATGACTGCAGATATTGGATGTTCAAGTAAAATTTATGATTATCTTAATATTAGTGGGATTTATGGATTACATGGAAGAGCATTACCTACTGCACTAGGACTAACATTAGGAAATCCTAATTTAAAGGTCTTAAGTTTTATTGGAGATGGAGGAATTTATTCAGAAGGTATGGGTCATTTTATGCATGCTGGAAGATATAATTCAGATATGGTTTTAATTGTTCATGATAATCAAAGTTTTTCATTGACAACAGGACAGCCTACTGCAACATCTCAGATGGGATATATTAGTAAAGCTGCTCCTCAAGGAGAATTAGACTCTCCTTTAAATCCTATTAAAATTGCTATTGCATCAGGAATAGGTTTTATTGCTCGGTGTAATTCCAAAGATATTAAGCATACTTCTGAAATTTTAGAAAAAGCAATTAAACATAATGGGTTTTCATTTGTAGAGATTATCCAAGATTGTTTAATATTTAATAAAGATATTAATAATAAAGAGGATATGATGTATAAGATTGAGGATAATCCTGATATAAATAAAGCTATGAAATTTGCTGATGAATGGGATTATAATGGAAAAGAAGGAAAAATTCCCCTTGGTGTTCTTTATTTTGGGAAAAAACCTAGTTTAGCAGATAAATGGCCTCAACTGAAGAAACTTAAGGATGATAAAATTTCTTGGAAGATGTTTTCGACACAAAAAAACTATGAGAATTCTTATTAGAAGGAAATATTTGGTTAAGAAAAATTTAAATATTCATTCTTTCTTGTTATAATATGGCAACTACAAAAAAAGTTTCAGTAAAAGAATCTAATAAGGCATTAGAAGAATTAAATGAAAAACAATTGAGAAATTTAGAAAAGACCCTTATCCAGATAGCATTAAAAATAGCAAAAAGAGGAGAAGGGGCATTGTTTGTTATTGGGGATGTTGAATATAAACCACTTGTTGATCAGGCAGTACCTCCTTTTAAGATTACTAGTAATCCTAAATTGCTTGAAAGTCTTGCTTTAATTGATGGTGCAGTAATTATCAACAAAGAAGGAATCATGGAAGCATATGGGGTTATGATTAAAAGTACTAAGACTTTGAAAAATTTTGGTACAAGACATAGTGCTGCATTAAGTGCTTCTAAAGGAGATAATCTTGTAGTAATTGTTTCTGAAGAAGATAAAAAAGTTAAAATCCTTAAAAAAGAGAAAATGGTCATGCAAATAGATGCACTTCAAAAAAATGTTGAGCAATCTGTTTCTGGAGCAGTAGAAATACTTGAATCTATAGGAGCAGGAACTATTGGAACACTAGGTGCAAGCCTTATATTGCCCGCCCTTGGTATAGCGCTTCTTCCAGGAGTAATTGTATTTGGATCTGCATATTATCTTGGAAAAATATTAACTAAAAAGTTTGGATTTTAATTATTTTTTTAATGTCTTATATATGTGTCTTCCCATTGCTTAACATATGATTCTGGAATATCAACTTTTTCTTTAATAATTCTTTTTTCTTTTAATCCTCTTAAAAAAATTCCAATTATAAAACCTACAACAATTCCAGATAAATGTGCGATACTTCCAACATTTCCAGGATCAAATAAACCAACTATACGCAAAAGATCTCCAACTATCCATAGAATTGATGCGATAAACATTGGCATTAATAATCCAAATGCCCATACCATCATCATGGGTCTTATAAAAGTTAGACATCCCAATATTCCATAGATTGCTCCACTTGCTCCAAGACTTGAATCATAAAAATTAATTCCAATAATATTTGCGATTATTCCACTTGCAAAAAAAACTAATAAAAAATTCTTACTACCAATTAATTTTTCTAATAAAAACCCAAAAAATAATAATGCTATTAGGTTGTATAAAAGATGAGTAAGACTTCCGTGTAAAAAGATTGCACTTACAAATCTCCATATTTCTCCATCAAAAACTTTGTTATTTAAGACAAATAATTCTGTAAATCCGGGTATTATTTGCTGTAACATAAATATAATTATAATTGCAAGTGCAAACCATAAAAAATAAAGTTTAATTTTTTGTTTCATATAATAGCTAAAAATAATGAATTTATTAATTTATTCATAAGATTTATAAGGATTAAAACTCTTTATTAATCATGAAAAAAAGAGGAGGACTTATTCTTTCAACTTCAATGTTGGTAATTATTGTTCTAGCTGTAATTATGCTTGTTCTTGGAATTGTTTTAGTAAAAAGTATTATGTGTAAAGCAATTGATGGTGTAGATGTTATTAATGAAGAAGTAAGAACAGAATTAATAGGCATGATTTCAGGAAATAATGATAATATAGCATTAAAAGAATATTCTAATGAAATCTCGAGGGGAATTGATTATGGTGTTGCATTTTTAATAAGAAATTCTGAAAAAACAAATACTGAATTTTTATATAGTGTTGAAGCAATTGATACTGGAAATTGTGGAATTTCAAAACAAGAAGCTGAAAAATACATAGTTATTGGAAAACAAGCAGATATGCAAATTCAAATAAGTAAAGAACAAATAGGACTAATAAGATTTGATATACCAAAAAATGCTCCAATTTGTGTTATTAGATATAGAATTAATGTGATGAATGAAGATGAGATTTATGGTTCAAAAAATTTCGATGTAAAAATTAAAAAAGCAAATAGGGTTGCTTCTACTATATGCTAATTCTATAAATTTTTAAACCAATTAAAACTTTAATAATAATGGTTTTTAAGATAGTTCATAAAGATAAAAAAACAAATGCAAGAGTAGGTATTCTTAATACTAAAAAAGGCAAAATTGAAACTCCTTTTTTCATGCCTGTTGCTACAAAAGCAACTGCTAAATATATTAATTCATTAAAATTATCTGAATTAAATGCAAAAGCAATAATTTCAAATGCTCTTATTCTTTCTATTAGGCCTGGTGTTAAAATAATAAAAAAACTTCAGGGAATTGGAAAATTTATGAATTTTTCTGGAGTAAATTTTACAGATTCTGGAGGATTTCAAATGTATTCTGATTCTATTTATATAAGATCTAGTGATCGAGGAGTTTATTTTAAAAATCCAATCTCAGGTGAAAAAATTTTCATGACTCCTGAAAAAAATATGGAAATACAATTTAATTTAGGAAGTGATGTTGCAATGTGTCTTGATTCTATGCCTCTTTATAATGATTCAAAAAAACAAATTAAAGAAGCTGTTAGAAAAACTAGTTTATGGGCTGAAAAATGTAAAAAACATCATGATAAATTACAAAAAAGTATTTCAAAAAATAAGAGGCAGCTCTTATTTGGAATAACACAAGGTGGAAAATATGAAGATTTAAGAAAACAATCAGTTAATGAGATTCTAAAACTAGATTTTGATGGATATGCAATAGGTGGATTTGGCATGGGAGAAACATTTAACGAAGAAATGAAAATTGTAAAACAGCAAAAATTATTATTTCCTGAAAATAAACCTGTTTATCTTATGGGAATTGGAAATCCAGTAGAAATTCTAGAAGCTATTTCTTTGGGTTGTGATGTTTTTGATTCTAGGATGCCTACTCAAAATGCAAGAAGAGGAAGTCTTTTCACAAGTAATGGAAAATTAAGAATTACTAATAAAAAATATGAATTAGATAAAAATCCTATTGATAAAAACTGTAATTGTTTTGTTTGTAAAAATTATACAAGGGCATATATAAGATTTTTATTAAGAGAAAATGAACCTGTTGGAAAAGAACTTGCTAGTTATCATAATCTTTATTATTTACAGGATTTAATAGCACAAGCTAAAAAAGCTATTAAACAAAGTAAATTTGAAGAATTTAAAAAAAGAGTGAAAAAAGCGTATAAGGATTAAATTTAAAAATTCTAATTAAAAATTAGTTACTATCTCTATTTTTGTTACAACTATTTAGTAACGAAAACACTTAAAAACAGATATTTCCTTATAAATTTATGAAATTAGCACAAGTAACTCAATTAGGTGTTGATAAAATATCAAGACCCATAGACATAGAAACAACAACACAAGGAGTACTAAGAGGCCTAAAAAGATCAGGAAGCCTTCCTCAACAAACAAGAGTATTAGATATAGCTTCAATGGATTATGGAAATCCAATTGTCAATTCCTATGCAGCTGAAAATCCAAATACAGATGTTTTTTACTTAGATCGTTCAAAAAATATGATAGGATTCTTAGAAAAAAGATTAAAACCTGAAAGAAAACCAAATATACCAATATTAAACCTCTTTAAATCGTATGCAATTCATGGAAATGCAGAAGATCTACCTTTTCCAGACAACTGTTTTGATATAACTTATCGCGGGATACACCAGTTTGGTATTTTAAAACCAGAACAAAGAGATATGGAAATAGAAATGGAACGTGCAGAAATTGGTGCAAAAGTATGTTTAAGAGAAAACTATCCTAAAGATCCAAAAGAAAAAAAAGAAAAAATAAGATTATATCATGGTATGTTTTATCCAGATATGTACAAAATAACAAAAGAGGCTTTTAGGGTACTAAAACCTGGAGGAATTCATATATTTAAAGTACGGGGAACCGCCTCTGAGACCCTAGAAAATCTAAGAGAAATAGGATTTACAAAACCTAAAATAATCGAGGAGATTGGTGATATCGGAAAAGCATGCATAGTAGAAAAACCAAAATAATAACTATTAGAAGAAATACACTCGATCTTCCATTAAATTTAAAAACCCTTTTTATTTAATATAAGCATGAAAGCAAAATTAATTGGGAGTTATCCCCATCATCAGAATTAATAAAGATTTTTCTAGCTTAGCTTTTAATAAAAATTATCAATATAACAACATTTTTATACCATTTTCATCTTTTTTAATTAAACAATATGGCGATTGTAGTTTAACGGTAGAATGTACGGTTGTGGTCCGTAAGACGAGGGTTCGACTCCCCCCTTTCGCTTTTTATCCCCATTGTTTCTAGAAATTTTTCGGTTTTAATTAAATTAATTGGAGGGTCAAAATGGTAGGCAAAAGCCTTGATTATATTCATTGTTCATATTGATATAACAAAAGTAAATTTATTAGAAGAAACATATAAGGAAGTTTTTTCTGGCTATCCTTGGTATGAAGATTTAGCTTGTAAAAATTGTAACGCATTATATACTAAGAGAGAAATTAGAGAAGATTCCAAAGAGAGAGTCTATCCTTTAAGAGATTTAAATAAGTGTTTACAATGTGATTCTCCTCTTGAATTAATTTCATATTATCCAGAGATAGTTAACCAAAAAAAATTGATTAAAGAAGCAATGCTTATGAATGGATTTATAGGATATTTAGCACTATTTGAAGATACTCCAATAGGTTTTAGTTGGGGATATAAGGTTCCCCCTAATAGAACTCAAAGTGTAAACTTTTCCTTAATAACTTCTCTTTTAGATGAAAAAAATATTAATCCACAAAGTGCATTTTATGGTGCAGAAACAGGAGTAATTGAAACATATCAAAGTAAAGGAATCGGTTCGGTATTAGTTTCAAAAAGAATTCTTGAAGCCGCCAGAAAGGGTTATGAATTCTTTATTTTTAGAACAATCAATCCTAAAATGAGAAATATCATAAGTGATTTGTTTTCGGGAATACCTCCTGTTGAACTTTTTAAAGACCCTGAAACAAAAAGTCCTTGGTTTTTTTGGAATTTTAAAGATTTTGATTATAATGTTGCAGAGAATAAAATTCAGAGGAAAAAATGAAAAATATAAAAGTTATTGAAAAAAAAGGATTAAACCTTGGAAAGAAAGTAGTAATCTTAGCAGGAGTACATGGAAATGAATCCTTTGGTGTTAAAATGCTAGAAAAAATTATTCCAAGTTTAGAGATTATTTCAGGAAATGTTACATTTATATTTGCAAATCTAGAAGCAATAAAACAAAACAAAAGGTTTATAGATTTTAATTTAAATAGATGTTTTTATAAAAACCAACCAAAAGAAATAACTAATACTCTTGAAGGAAAAACCGCTAGAGAAATAATTCCTTATTTAGAAGAAGCAGATTTTATGTTAGATATACATGCAAGTATCAATCCCAAATCTGTAGAATTCATAATTTGTATGCCTCAAAGTTTTAAATTTGCAAAAATACTCCCTTTTCAAAAACTTAGTTGGAACTGGGATAAATTTGAACCAGGATCAACAGATTATTACATGAATCTACAAAACAAGATCGGTATTTGTATAGAATGTGGTTATGCAAATGATCCAGAAAGTGAAATAAGAGCTGAAAAAGCATTAATAAATTTTTTAATAAAATCTAAATCAATTAATAAAAAACTCACTGGATTAAAAAGGCAAGTTCATTATAAAATAATTGATCTATACAAAAATAAAAATGGCAGATTCAAGAAATCCAGAGAGTTTGCAGATTTTGAAAAATTAAATAAAAAGACATTAGTAGGATTTGATGGAGAAAAAGAAATTTTTGCAGATAAAAATGATTTTTTATTATTTGTTAAAAATTTCAAGGATTTAGGAGAAGAATGTTTTTTAAAAGCTAGAGAAGAAACATTATTAAATAACCAAAAACTATCTAAAATAGATAAAGAGGAGGAAAAATGAACATAGAAACAATAAAAGGATTTAAAGATATAGAAGATTCTTCAAAAAGAAATTTAATTTTATCCATATTTCAAAATACTTTTAGATTATATAATTTTCAACCAGTTGAAACTCCTATAATAGAATCTGAAGAATTTGTCAAATCTGGAAATGAGGATGATGAAGCTATTTCAGATATCTTCAAATTACAAGATAGGGGAAAAAGAAACCTTGCATTGCGTTATGAATTTACATTTCAATTAAAAAGGCTTGCAAAAAATAAAAAACTACCATTTAAGAGATATCAAATAGGTCCTGTTTTTAGGGATGAACCTGTAACAGGAAATAGATGGAGACAGTTTACACAATGTGATGCTGATATTATAAGTTCAACAATAAAAGATGAGTCAGAAATTTTAAAAATAGCTTCAGAAATATTAAATAAATTAAATATTAAATTTACTATTAACCTAAATAACAGAAAATTACTTAATGAGATTTTAGAAGAATTAAAAATTAAACAAGAAATTAAAAACAAAGTTATTAAAGAAATTGATAAACTTGACAAAATTCCTGAATCAGAAGTTAAAAATAATCTTAAAAAATATAATGCAGAGAAAATCTTAGACATTTTTAAAAAACCTGAAAAATATTTTGAAAAATATGATTCATATAAAGAAATTAAAGAACTTAAAAAATTATGTAATCTATATAAGATAAAAATTAATTTTCAACCATTTCTTGCAAGAGGGCTTTCATATTATAATGGAACTGTTTTTGAAATTAAATCAAATGAAAAAATAAAAGAAACAATAACTGCCGGAGGTTCTTATTTAATTAATGGAATACAATCAACAGGAATCTCTTTTGGTTTAGATAGATTAGAACTATTAGCAAAAACTAAAACTTCTATTAAAAAAGTTTTAATAATAAGTTTAGACCAAGATAAAAAAGCAATTGAACTTGCTGAAAAAATTCGTTCTTTAGATATGCCTGCTCAGATATTTTATAAAAAACCAGGTAAAGCACTTGATTATGCTAATTCTTATAATATTCCTCTTGTGATTTTTTTAGGAGATGAAGAAATTAAGAAAAAGAAAATTAAGATTAAAAATATGAATTCTGGAAAAGAAAAATTAATTTCAGAAAAAAGTTTAGAAAAAGAGCTTAAGGGTTTTGATTAGGAGTTTCGGGTACTTTAAATAAAGGATCAACGCTATTAATGTAAGCTGCATGAAAACGAGATTTACCTTCTCCAACTTTTTCAAGAAAAACAACATATCCTTTGTTCCCTGAATAAAGTTCATCTTTAGCCATTTTAACCAACGCTCCATAAGGAATCGGTGGTGAATCTATACCCTCTTGGATTCCCTGAGCAGTCTCTACAAATTTTTCTGCTAAACTTTTAGAAACATATCTACATCCGCTAATAGAATCTCTTTTTATATCTCCAACAGCAATAGGCATAATAACTCTTCTATTCACATTTCCTGAAGAATCAACAGCATCAGTAAGCCTAAACTGATTGTTATTTTTCCCAGATAAGATTTTCTGTTCCATATGCAATCCCTGACTTTGATTTTCTTCACTCATAATTTTGGTAAATAAAAATGCTCTTATAAAGATTTATTTCATATAAAACTACTTTTTTACTCGAACAATCCAGTTTTTCTTAGAAAATCTATCATGTTCTCTAGGTTTATAAAACTCAAGAATCTTAAATCCAACAGATTCTAATAAATCAATTATTTGTTTTTTAGAAAATAAATAATAATATCTCATATATTTAACTCTTTCTTCGCTCCAAGACATATAAATATCTCCAGAATTATTAATACTATTAAATCTTTTATCTTCACTATTCCATATAGTAATCAATCCTTCTCCATTTTTTTTCAATATTCTATAAAATTCTTTTAAGGAATTTAGTCTTTGTTTAGGATTTTCTAAACAATGTAGTGTAGATATAAACAACCCATAATCAAACATATTATTTTTAAAATCTTTTATATCTAGTTTACTAATATCTGATTTAAACAATTTAGCATTGATTTTATTTTTTTTAATATGTTCTTTTGCATATTTTAATTGATCTTGAGAAAAATCAACCCCATAATACTCAATATCATTATTAGCCATCATGTTTCTTCCAGAACCACAACCTAAATCAATAATCTTTCCTCTTTTGCCTTTTAAGAATTCTTCAACAATAAATGTAGTTTTAATTCGGTAAGTTTTCCAGGGTTTTGCAATACTATTCCAAATATCTTCTTGTTTGAAGTTTTTTTTCATGTCTTTCTTACTTATTATTTTTATAGGAACTGTCATTATAGAAGAAAATCTCAAACCTTTAAAAACTCTCTTTTATCTAGATTAATATGAATGAAAAAAAATTAATAGGAGATTTTCATGTGCACAGCACAGGCTCAGATGGCAAGCTTAGTCCTGAAGAAATTGCGAAATTAGCAATAGATAAAGGTTTACCCTATATTTGTTTTACTGATCATTATCCTTTTCCACCAGAATTTAACTCAAGATTTAAAGATAAAGACCTCTGGGCCAATTTTCATAATGAAGAGTATTGTAAACAAGTCTTAGAATTAAAAAAAAGATTTACAGGAAAAATTGAGATTTATTTTGGTGCTGAATTTAATTGGCTTGAAGATTATGAAGACTGGACTAAAAAAGAAGTTAAAAAAAAGCCATATGATTATGCATTAATAGCTGTTCATATGGTCCCACAAAGAAAAAGATCAAATAATCCCATAAACTGGACTGAAGAAAGTTTTCGGCGAATCATTACTAATTATGATGGTATCCAAAAAGCAGTTAAAGAATATTATAAACAAGTAAGACTTGCAGCACAAAGTGATTTATTTGATTGTATTGCTCATTTAGATTTAATTAAAGTTTGGAATAAGGATTCAAAATATTTTTCAGAAGAATCTCAATGGTATCAAAAAGAAGTTTGTGAGACTCTTGATTCAATTGCTAGTTCTGGTATGTGTGTTGAAATTAATACCTCTAATTATGGGCCTTATTATCCAGTTAAAGAACAATGCCCTAGCTCTTGGATTTTAAAAGAGGCTAGAAAAAGAAATATTCCAATTACAATTGGTTCTGATGCTCATGAAGGAAAAGAGTTAGGGATGGGATTGGAAAAAGCAAGGGGTTTAGCAAAACAAGCAGGTTATGATTCCATTACTATTTTTAAAAATAGAAAACCTATTCAGATAGCTATATAATCACAACAAGCCTTTTCAAAAAAGGCTTGAGCCAAAACCAGGACTTTAAAATAAAGAGCCAAAACCAGGACTTTAAAATAAAGAGCCAAAACCAGGACTTTAAAATAAAG
>CAZJPU010000026.1:11880-13373 GCA_964548105.1 Candidatus Woesearchaeota archaeon
AGCCAAAACCAGGACTTTAAAATGAAACTACCAAAACCAGGAGAAATAAGAAAACCTACTAAAACTTTAGCAGGGGTTACTCCAGTTGCAGTAATGTGTAAACCAAAAAAGTGTAAACACGGAACTTGTCTCTACTGCCCTTCTTTAAATGTTCCTCAATCTTACACACCAAAAAGTCCTCCTGTTTTAAGAGCTCGTTTATTAAAATATAGCCCTTATGAACAAATTAAATCTCGTCTTAAAGCTTTTAAATTAATGAATCATCCAACTGCAAAAATAGAATTAATTGTAATGGGAGGAAATTTTCTTGAGTTTCCAATTAAGTATCAACATAATTTTATAAAAGAATGTTATGATGCATTAAATAATAAAATTTCAAAAACTCTTGAACAAGCAAAAAAATTAAATGAAAAAGCAAAACATAGGTGTGTAGCTCTTTGTATAGAAACGCGTCCAGATACATGTAGTGAAAAAGAAATTAGTAGAATGTTAGAATTTGGATGTACTAGAGTAGAATTAGGGGTTCAGTGTTTAGATGATAAAATCTACAAAAAAGTAAATCGTGGGCATAAAGTCCAAGATGTCATTGATAGTGTAAAAAGATTAAAAAATCAAGGATTTAAAATTGGTTATCATATGATGTTGGGTTTGCCTGGAAGCAATCCTAAAAAGGATTTAAAAATGTTTAAAGAACTTTTCTCTAACCCTGATTTTAAACCAGACCAATTAAAAATTTATCCTTGCCAGGTAATCAAAGGAGCTGCTTTAGAAAAACTTTTTAGAAAAGGTAAATATCGTCCTTATTCTCAAAAATGTCTTCAAGAATTACTTATTAGAATTATGGAATTAATTCCAAATTATTGTAGAGTTATGAGAATTATGAGAGAAATACCTCCCGATTTTCTTACAGCAGGTATTTTAAGAATTGATTTAAGAAGAGATATTGATGCTGAATTAAAAAAACCTCAGTTTAAAATTCAAGAGATTAGATCTAGAGAAATAGGTCTTGCATTAAGAGATAAACTTCCAAAACAAAAGATTAATCAAACTTTAAAATTAAAAACAACAAAATATAAATCATCTGATGGAACTGAATATTTTTTAGAGATTGTTAATAAAAATAATATTTTGTTTGGATTATGTAGATTAAGGATATTTAGTGATAATGCATTTATACGAGAGCTTCATGTTTATGGACAAGCACTACCTATTGGGAAAAAACCAGAATATCTTGGTCAACATTCAGGTCTTGGAAAACAACTTTTAAAACAAGCAGAAAAAATCTCTAAACAAAATAAAATTAAAGAATTAAAAGTAATCTCTGGAGTAGGTGTTCGTGAATATTATAAAAAGCTTGGTTATTCTGTTGATTCTAGAAAAATCTATATGGTTAAAAAAATAAAATAATATTTCCTAATCTAGGTTTTTATTATTTCTTAATAAAATATAAAGGAATAAAAAAATAAAAAATTAAATTTCCCTAGTATCTGATG
>CAZJPU010000027.1:0-13338 GCA_964548105.1 Candidatus Woesearchaeota archaeon
TGGATACTCAATGCTACAGTCCTGTTTCTACAGAAGTTTTCCTTGATGAATCATATTCTGGAACATATTATGCAACAGTTTTTGATTGGTATTTTCCACAACAATGGATAAAAACATATTTTGATGTTCTTGAAATAATTCCCCCTTGTGAAAATAGTATTAAAGATAAAGATGAAACAGATATTGATTGTGGAGGATCATGCAATCCTTGTGAAAATCAAGGATTATGTCTTGTTAATACTGATTGCCAATCTAATTTTTGCAATAATAATTCTTGTGAAACTCTCTCAAAGGATTATATAAATACAAAAAATAACAGTAAATATTTTGAAAATCAAGTTTTTTTAATCTCAGATGAAAATTGGAAAGAGGTATTAAAACTTGTCCCATTAACTACTTGGAAAGAAAATGAAACTATTATTAAATATCCAAGTCTAATATTTCATAATGAAAAAGAGAGTTTTGATGGAGACTCTATAATTCATTTTCTCCAATTATATGCTCCCTCAAATTTAACTATTTTTTCACAAACACCTAAAAAATTTGATGAACTTTTAATTTCAGATAATAATATTCCTCAAACTACTATCCAACAATCTCCTAATGATTATCTTGGCTCAGGCCTTCAAAAAAATCAGATTTCTAAAATTTCTATAAATAAATATCTTGATTATTGGAGAGATATTAACACTTTTGTTATTTCAGAGGATAATTACAAAATAGGATTAATGGCCTCTGTATTTGCCTCACATCTCAATGCCCCCTTATTATTTGAAGGCGATTTAGATTATAATATTATTAATGAAAAAAATGTTTTTATAATTGGAGGTTTACAAAACCAAACAAAAATTTCAAATAGAGCAAACATCATTGAATCTTTTACTATTGAAAGTCTCCAACAACATTACATTAACTTAACAAACTCAACAAAAATTATTATACTAAATACCAATGATCTCGATATAGTAAAAAATAAAAAATTTTGGCCTGAAAAATCTAAAAAAATAAATAAAATTTATACAAAGATGTCTCTTGCAGCCCCTTTTTTAGCTGCTGCAAAAAATCAAGTTATTATTAATATTAATATTCCTGAATCTCCTGATAATTCTGAATGCAATCAGAGCTCAAAGATTATTAATAATATTGAACTTGCTGACAATTTAATCAAAACTCAGTTAAATTCCTTATTTAAGAAGAATCCTGAATATTTAACAATTATTGCTACACCTAATGCTATTCCTGATTCTGTTTATAGAAAATGTCATAAAACAAAATATCAATATCGAAACGCAACAGATTGGATATATGGGTTTTATAATAACAAACAATTAAAAACTGGAAGAATTTATGGAATAACAATAAGTGATGCAAGTTCTTATATCGCTAAATCAATTTTTTATGAAGAATTATTTAATCCATTATATAAGAATAATTTCACAGGTTTAACAATCGGACATTCTTTTGAAAGATATTATAATAATATGCAAAAACAATATAATGCTACTACTGCAAGTGGTTATGATACCCTGTGTTTTACAAGTAAACAAAGAGAAGGATGTACAAAGTCAACAAAACCAAAACTAGAAAAATATTACAAAAAACAATTTATAATTTTTGGAGATCATGGGTTTCCAAATAGATGGGCGCATACTCTAAACTCTAAAGAAATTCCATGGTTTGATTTGTCCTATATTTTTGCTCATGCATGCCTTACTAATAATTTTTGGCAGAGTGATAAAGATTTAATGGGTGCAAATATTCTTCGCCATGGAGCTATTGCTTACCATGGAGCTACTGGGGTGAGTTATGGTGATAATTCTGAAACAATTGCATTGCAAAAACTTACCACTAATGATTTTGATTTAGGAACCTTAAATAAAGAACTTATAGAAGAATTAGAGATATATAAAAGAGATTATATGTTACTAGGAGACCCTACATTAAAACCTGTTTTTAAAAATGTGATTTGGGAAGAATTAGTAGAATCTAATCCCAGTACTGAAGAATTATTAACTGAAAACTATACTTTTTTGATGAATATTTCAAATACGACTTACATTCCAGAAGAGGATATTATCATAACAGTTTTACTAACAAATAATAATTCATATGATACAATTGCTGTTCTTGAATTTGATATTTTTTCATTTGAAGATAATTATGTTTCAGAACTCCATCAAAAACAAATAAAGATTAATAGTTCTGAACAAAAAGAAATTAATTTCTCTATGAAAGTTATACCAACAATGCCTTCAGGACAATACACAACAATAGTCAAATTCAAGGCAGGAGACACAATTATTGATGAAAAAAATATTACGTTTAATATAAAAAATACTTTAAAAATGATTGACTTAACCTTACTCACTTGCAAAGATCTAACTTGTAATGATAAATCTATAACTTTTAATTCTAACGAAACAATATATTTAGATTATAATTCTTCAGTTTCTAAAATTGAGATTAATGCTTTTATAAAACAACCAGATAAAACAATGATACAAATTACACCCCCTTACCAGTTTCATAGCTCACAAAAAGGGACACACACCTTTTTTGTTAATGCTTCAAAAAACAATTATGAAAATAAAAATACTAAATCTCTTTTCAGTATAATAAGGCTGGTAAATATCCCTCCATGTACAATTAATGAAGACTGCGGCCTTCCTAAATCACAATTAATTTGCAATGAAAATAAAATCCTTAATCAAACAATAACTCCCACGTGCAGTAATGATAATGGTTGTGAAAACCTTACAAAATCAAGTTTTATTAAAACTTGTGATTATGATTGCCAAGAAGGAGGATGCTTACCCTTCTGCTCTAAAGATGATGATTGTCCAGAAGATTATTATGATAAAAATTATTGTGGTTTAAATGATGTTTTTCAAAATTTCCATAATCTCTCATGTCAAAATGAATCATGTGTTAAAGATATTAATCAAGAATTAATAGAAAGATGTAAATTTGGATGTTCTGATAATAAATGTGTAGAACCTGAATGTTATGATAATAAAGATTGTGGATTTCCAAGTTCAGAACTCATTTGCCAAAGCAATAATATTACAAATAAAAGTGTAGTCCCTACTTGCAATAATAATAATTGCGAAAATATTACAAAGTATACTCTTATTGAGGAATGTAATTATGAATGCAAGGATGGAAAATGCGAACAAAAAAACAAAAAAAAATCTCAATCTCCAAGAAAATCTCCAGAGTATAAGGAATCTATAAAAAATCCTAAAACCTCAATTAGTAAAACCAGTATTGAAAATTATAGAAATTTAGAACCCATAATAAATCTCGGGCAATCAAAAAAAGCAAGTCTAAAAATTTCTAAAGAAAATAATCTTCTATTGATACTAATAACCATACTCCCAATTCTTATACTCCTCTTTATTTTCATTATTCTCATCACCCTCCTCCAAAACAAAAACCCCTCTAAAAAAACATAAAACCCCCCAACCCCCCACCATTCCCAAAACCCAACCATTCTCCAACACCAACCCCTCCCAAAAACTCATCTTCTACTCTAACACCGCCCACACTCAGAATTAACCACCCCCCCATCATCCACCCCTCCACCACCCAACACTCCCAATCACTCCCCAGGATTAATCACTCTTCCAATAAACAAAATTTCTCCACTTTCTCTATGTTGTATTGCAAATATAAATGGATGATCTGCTCTAAAAATCGGTACTCGCTCAGGCATTGCAGAAAGCTCCCTCATAATAACTGCAGTTGCAGCTGCAGCTTCTGTTCCTTCTTCATTCACATCTACAAAAGCTTGATGAATTACACTATCAATATAAAGATTATTTGTTCCATCCATTCCTGAAAAATCAGCATTAGAAGAAAAAGCAGTTGGCATTCCCATATCAGATAAATCTCCTGCCATAAAATATTTTGTTTCAAATTTAAATTTAGGCATAAATACTTTTACATTTTCTTTTTTAAGACTATTTTTCCATTCAACAAGTTTTTCAGCACTAAAAATATTTTCTAAATTTTCCAAATTATCTTCCTGAGGTAAAAAAACAAGCATAGAAAGTTCTTCACCCTTATACATCATCTCAAGAACTTGAAGATCTTCGGTTTCTCCATAATTAAATATTGCATCTTCATCAGTCCTAGCCATCATTGGAACTTTAACAATACCTCCAGAACCTATTTTAAAATCATCATTCTTTGTAAGATCTTTATCAAACTCAAAAACCCAATCTCCTTTAAAATAAATAGCATTTGTAAGAACTAATCTTGTCATAGGATCCATCATCCCCTCTGGAATCAAATTCTTAATTTTATCGTTTGTCTGATCTTCAACCCAAGAATTAATAATTTTACGAGATTTTTCAGTTTCTGTTTTAAAATCAAGATTTGTTATTTTCCCTCCATAAAATTGAGTTATTGTATTAAAATATTCATCCAAAAATTTATAATCTTTCTCTGCCCATAAAGCATTTGCAGTACTAAGCTTATACTCTTTATCCTTTTTATTTATCTCACTATAAAGGCCTGCATAACTTGTTCTTCTTTCTTCATCATCTTCTATAAAATAAAATACAGATTGCATTTCTTCTGCAGTCTTTTCACGAGCACCTTCATAAGTCATTGCTAAAGCAGTAGAAATACTATAAGGTGAAAAAAAGATGTTTTTTCCTTTATTTTCAGAATTATCCTTCAATCTATTATAATAATCAAAAGCAAACTTATTATTAGAATCAACAACTTTTTGCATACCATCTAATGTAACACCACTATTGTTTACCACAGGAACTATAGGATACACTCCTCCCCTCATAGGATTATACAAAAAAATTGCAATTAAAGCTATCAAAACTAAAATTCCTAATACAGAACCACCAATAATAATTTTACGACCCATATACCCTAATAGATATATAATACTATATAAATATTCTCAAGACTTCAAGTTTGTTTGAACCATCCCAATTCAAAAAGCCTGAGCAAGAGATAAACTTTTAGAAACACATAAAAACTTACCCCCACTACCATCCTCATGAAAATAATATTTTTAGGAGTAGGAGAAGCTTTTGATAAAAACATTCCTAATAATTCAGTATTAGTATTATCAAAAACCAATTTGCTTTTAGATTGTGGATATTCTATTCCCCAACAATTATGGAAATATAATTCAGATCAATCTTTTTTAGATGCAATCTTTATAAGCCATAGACATGCAGACCATTACTTTGGATTACCCCCATTATTAGTCAGAATGTGGGAAGGAAAAAGAACAAAGCCCCTAACAATCATTTGTGAAAAAGGAATGGAAAAAATCATTCAAGAAGTTTTTGAATTAGGTTATCAAAACTTTTATGAAAAATTTGATTTTAAAGTAAATTTTATTGAAGTTAAAGCAGGTCAAGAAATTCAATTCAATGAATTTACCTTAAATTTTGCACCTACTACTCATTCAGCCAGCAATTTAGCTATAAAAATTAAAAAACAAGAAAACACAGTTTGCTATAGTGGTGATGGAATGTTTAATAAACAAACTGAAGAACTCTACAAAAATTCAGATTTAGTTATTCACGAATCTTTTTTATATGATAAAAAAATCATTGGTCATGCATGTATTACTGATTTAATAGAAATGGCTAAAAAAAATAATATTAAATGTCTTGCACTAACGCACATTCAAAGAGACTTTCGAGAAAATTTAGATAAAGTCAAACAAGAAATTTCTAAAGAAAATATCAAAGTAATTATTCCTGAGCCTTTAGAAGAGTTTGAGTTTTAGATTTAAGGTTTACAAAAATCATGAATATCTCTTACAAATGAAGCATCATTTTCACTATACAATCTATCAAGTTTTCTCCTAGTAGAATTTGGAAACATATCAGAAACATAACACAAACCAAGTGGTAAAAGACCACCAATTACCCCTCCAGCAATTGCACTAAATGCAGTTGAAATATGAGAAACATTTTCGGATATTCCAAGAGAATCAACACCATTACCACCAGCCACTGCCCCTAATCCAAATCCTAAAGATCCAAAAAAAACAGAAGAATAAAATAATAAATGCGCACCTGCAGTATCTAATCCAGGCCCTGTTCTTTGTCTTTGTAATATAAATTCTCTTCTCCCCTCATACTCTTCATATATCCCAAAAAGTTCTTGTAATTCTAGGCATGCATCTTGTGAAACCCCTACGGTTTCTAAAAAACCACTAGCTTCCTCTAAAACAGAGCGATACTTCCAAGCCAAAAAACCTAAATATTCTCTTTCTTCTCTTTTTTGATCCTTTCTAGGACCTCCTTCAGTTTCCCAATAAGCTTTAATAAATCCTCTTTTTATACCCCCTACTACCTCTCCAATTCCAGACTCTCCCAAACTTTTCGATAAACTAAATTCTAAATTCGACCGCATATTAATTTAATATAATAACTTCCTTATAAAATTTATTTCATCAGAATATATATTTAAAACTAAATCTTTTTGTTTCCTTTACTCACAAAAAAACCTATAAAAATTAAAAGTATTATTAATATTGCAGAAATTAACAAGCTCATACCCTCAGATAATTCTAAATACTGTAATCCAATAATAATAGCTGCACCAATAATAACTATAATAATCCAAAAAACTCCAATTGTTGTTTCTTCAACTTCCAGAGCTTTTTCGTTTTGTCTCCTTCTCTTACTAAGATCCCTAGGACTCGAAAAAGAATTAGCCTTAAAACTTGCTTTTTTATCCATACAAATTATAAGAATTAAGTGAATTTAAAGATTTCTATAAGCTTAATACTAAAAAAATTACTTTGATTTTGCTACTCTATCAAAAAATGAACTATTTATGCCTAAATGCTTCCCACCAATTTCAAGGGTAATTGATTGCGCTGTAACTCTGCCCTCTGTTCTTGGTTCACTTACTTTCTTAACTACATAATCCACGGCAGGTTCCAATCCTTGAGCACTAAATGCGGCCCTTAAATTAGGGCCTGTATCTCCAAAAAATCCATCAACTTTTGAAGGATTATATTGAACTACATCTCCTTCTGAAAAAGGTTCGTAAAAAGATTCATTAATCATACCTCCAATACCTTTGCCTTCCCCACCTATAATTCGAAAATTACCAAAAGCACCTTCTTGAGTCTGTCTAATTATCATAATTTTCGCAAGAAAAATCCCTTTAAAAAGATTTAGATTCTAGAAATACACCCCACCCCTTTAATAATTATTTATCCTTACAATAATACTTAAAAAGGATATAGAACAAAATTCTTTATGGGGGCTATAACAGATAATTGGAGAAAGTATTCTAGTGATTATGATATATTAGAAGGAGAAGGATTTATAGCACCTTTCACTAACCCTTCTTACTTGATTGATGGATGTCCAACAGAAGCATTTGTAGGAATTGATACTTGCAATGGATCAAAATATATTTCTTCTATTGGTGAGATATGGGAAAATAACCAAGAAGAGAGCAGACAAGAAGAAGACAACCATGGGGCAATTTTTTATCATTTTGATTACTGGGGGGCATTATTAGGGGGCGAAGAAAACCGTGGCAAAAATCAGTTTCCTACAGAATCTGTTCGTTTAGAAGACCGAATAAAAATAATAAAAATCGCAGCAGATCTTATGGTGGCTCAACCAGATTTAACCCAATTAGCCCATGCAGTAATTACTAATTTATAAAATAACAAAACAATTCTTCTATCCCATAATCACCTATTACAATTATTAATTCTTAAGTAAATACCCTTCCATCCCATATTATCCCACAACAACTAAACTTTTAAATTCTTTAAACTCATTAAAATATCATGGAAAACAAAAATATAAAAATATTTGAATATATAAAAGATAAATGCAATCAAATCCTATTTAAGGGATTATATGAAAAAGAAATTTCATTAGATAAATTAAAACAAAAATTTGAACACAGGGGAATTAATCCAACTATTTTTTCTCAAAAAATATTTATTAAAATTCTCACTAAAGATTTTAATGAAAAAGGAATTAACTTATCAACAAATGCTATCCTTGGATTAATTAATGAAACAGTAAAAAATAAACAATTATTAAGATGGGGAGAAGATAATATGTTTATTGTTACCCAAGAATTTCTTGATTATATTAAATCATTAGAAAATCCTTATATTAAATTTGATCAAGAAACCTATGAAGGTGAAGAAGATGAAATCCAAACTATAGAATGTCCTTATTGCAATGACCAAACTAAATTTCCTCTTGAAGAAGGATTTTATGAAATAAGTTGTGAAAAATGTGAAAAAGATTTTAAAATTATAACAGGAACCCTAAAAGAGATAGAAGATATAACCCTTAAAATTGAAAAATTTCAAGAAGATGTGCAACCAACAGTTTCTCTTACACTAACCATTCAAAATAATACAAAAACTATTAATTTTAACACAGCTAACCCCTTGCCTATGGACAGAAACGATAAAGTTTCATTAATTTATAAAAAAGGCTGGTTATTTGAAAATTATTCTGACATGCCTAATAAAATAGCTAATTTAACTAGCAGCCAGATTTACAGGATTTAAAACAAGACTTCTAAAACTTTAAATTCAAAAAGGTCTAGAAAGTATAGAAAAGTATTTATATCTTCTAAGATTTTAACCATTCTAAGAAGGTCAACTATGAAAATAGCAATTGGAAATGTAGGTAGTACAAGTTTAAAGACTAAAATCATTGATATTGATGAATCAGGTAACACCCATACTCTAGGTCAAGCCAATTTAGATAGGGTACCTATAGAAGGAAATTCTACATTTAAGCATGCAGTTGGAGATAGTACAACACAATCAGAACAAGTGACTGTTCAAGGTTTTGAAAACGCCCTTCATTTAGCACTAGATTGGTATAAAGATAATAGAGTTATAACTTCCCCAAAAGACATTGAAGCAGTTGGATTTAAAACAGTTTTAGCAGGGCAAGATAGAGGCGCATGTGTGCTTAGTAATGAGGTACTTGCAGAAATGAGAAGATTTTCATTTGTAGCTCCTGCACATAATATGCCTTATGTAGAAACTATTGAACAATTTAGAAAAGTATTAGGAGACACCCCATTAGTAGGTGTTTTTGAACCTTCATTTCATAATCAAATTCCTAGATATAGGAGATTAACAGGTCTTCCATTAAAATTAGAAGAAGAATTAGGTGTTGAACAAAAAGGTTTTCATGGTTCAACAGGAAGATATGGTGCTGAAAGTGTTAGACAGATACATACAGAATATACATCACAAAAAAAAGCCCAGTTCCCGTCACCTTTTAAATTAATTTATAATCATTTAGGAGGTAGTAGTTCAACCCATGCATTGTTAGATGGTATTAGTATAGCTACATCCATGAGATTTTCCCCACAATCTGGGCATTATCAGGGTACAAGAGTAGGAGACATCGATGCTTTTGCAGTTCTTTATGCTATGCAGAAGTTTGGTTTTTCAGTTGATAAAATGCAGGAAGTGTTGTCAAAACAATCAGGATTAAAAGGAATATCCAATATAGAATCAGGAGAAATGTCTGACATAATGAAAGCAGCTACTCATGGAGATGTTGCTGCAAGCCTAGCAAGCGATGCTTTTGTAGATAGAGTCAAACAATATATTGGAGCCTATACTGCTGTTCTAAATGGAGTAGATGCCATAGCATTTGCTGGTGGCATAGGAGAAAATGGAATTGATTTCCGAGCTAGGGTATGTGAAGGTTTTCAATATTTAGGACTTGAATTAGATCCTCAAAAAAATACTACAATTTGTGGTACAGATGGAAGAATCAGTACTGATGCATCTAATGTTCAGGTATATGTTGTTCAGACTAACGAAGAAGTTGTAGTAGCTTACTTCACAAGAGAAGTTGTTAAACAAGGAAGAGATTTAGCAGCAAGTGAGATGAAATTTAAATTACATTAATTACTGCCCAAACCTTTCTAAAGAAATAGAAATTTTATTGAATCAATCTTTAAAAAAGCTTAATCAAAAACAGAGGTCAATAACACTTAAACCAAAAAAACCCCTTATCCTAGGGTCCTAATTATAAACGCAAGACTTCTAAAACTTTAAATATTACTTATTAATAATCCTATTAATGGCAGTAATATCTATTGTAGGAACATCAGGAGTTGGAAAATCTTTTCTAGTAAAACAATTATCATCATTAACACAAAATCCTGCTTTTTTTGAAGGTGAAGAAGGAACTATTCCTCAAGATATTTTTGAAAGCCTCTTTAAATCAGAAAACCCTATTCCAAGATGGGAGTTTTTTATTAAAAAATATAAAAATAACCTTGAAAAAGCTCATAAAATTTCTAAAATAGGTATGGAAGTTTTTGTTGATGGAGGAAATTTAATCTCAAAGGCAGTTTTAAGCCTTGAAAAAGAAAAATACAAACCAAGACTTTTAAAATTAATAAAATCAATTGAACATCTAGAAGCTGATAAAATTATCTTACTCAAGGCATCAAAAGAAAAGATAAAAGAATTTGTTAACAATCGCAATAGAAATATTGAAAATACTAATAAATCCCTTGTTTTTAATAGATCTTTTCAAATTCAAGATGAACTTATTAAACTTGCCAAAAACAACCCAAATATACTAGTTATTGATAGGACAAACCTAGATTTTTCTAAAGAAAAAGACTTGCAAGAAATACTTAATAAAATCAAGAATCACAAGGCAATTCTAATTTAACCATTTGATCTGACATTGGGCTATTTGAGGTATGTATTCCAAAAGTTACCCCCCCATATAATACTTTAAACCTAGAAGAATTTATCGTTCCACTCCGTGGAAAAGGACCTTTTTTTAAATCATAGCTTTGTCCATCATTGAATAATTCAGCCTCCAAATACTGCGCTCCCTTTTTTGGAGAATCAATTGGTCCAAAAAATTCACCCAAAAGAAGATTAAGAACTCCAAATGCAACAGTTGAGTAATTCCTTAATTCATCCCCTTCACATACTGCTTCCAGTTCTACGGTTTTATAATCGCTACTTTCAACTACATCTCCAAAAAGATAAATCTCCATAAATGAGTGTGACTTCCTACGAGCTAAATGCTCAACTACTTCCCTAACAACAAGAGAATCTTCTGATTTGATATGTTTAAGTGCATCATCTAATGTCATTTTCTTAATTATCACAGAACTCTTCTTCCCCAAGGCTAAAAAAACAACTTATTACTCCTTTTTAAACCTTACTAGTTAATAGATTAAGAGTAGGAAAATTAACCTATATAAATACAAAATCATCAAAAAAACCCCAAAAATTAACCTATAAAACCCAAATAACCTCAAAATTATGTTGTAGTAAAATAGACTACAAACAAAAGGTTTATAAACTAGAAGAACATAGTATAATAAGAAAAAAAAGAGTTCTTGATGGATTTTTTAATAAAAAAAACAAACTAAAATGGAACTAAATTTAAAATATAAAAAACCTGTAATAGCTCAATGTAAAACTTGCTCTATCAAATATGATATGGTAGAATGGGGTGTTGAGTGTCCAAATTGTAGAAATAGAGAAAAACATAATCATAAAAAAAACTAATCTTTTTCCATAATAAAACATATCAGATTTCTCAAAAAAATTTCACATAATAATAAAAACAATTAATCTACTAATCATTTCAAGATTTCCATAAACACAAGCTTTAAAACCTCAAAAAACTCTTGATAATCATAAACAAATATCATATTCAATAAATAAACTATTACTAATAATATAATTAAATTTTTAGGAGGATAAAATGAAAGGAAAAGTTAAATTTTTCAATAGAACAAAGGGATTTGGATTTATTGCAGGAGAAGATAACAAAGAATACTTTGTTCATGAATCTGGAATAAAAAAAGGCCCTATAGACGAAAATGATGATGTTATTTTTGATGTTGAAGAAGGAGATAGAGGCCCAAAAGCAGTTAAGGTTGAAAAAGCAGATAAAGACTCAGAAACAGCTGATGTTGAAGAAGCAGATAAAGAACCAGAAACAGCTGATGTTGAAGAAGCAGAGTAATTCTTAGTTTTTTAAATACTAAAATTCTTAACAATATCAAAATAAATTTTTTTTATTATTTTTTATAACAATTCACCCTAATATTAAGGGTATTACCTTATGTTGCAAAACCCAAAAAGTAAACAACAAATAGAAAACAAAAGAGTTCTGAAATCCTAGATGGAAAATAAATACCCACCAATTGTACAAGTAACTAATACAGGTCAAATAATAGGACCGATTCCATATAAACTAGCACACCCAAAAGATCCCAATACAAAAGGAATAAGACATTCAACTTCAAATGTTTTAATTTTTAGAGATGAATCTTATAAAGAACTATATGTAACAAGGAGAAGTAAAAAAGTCAATAAAGGAGGCGTACTTGAGATTTCTGTTGGAGGTCATGCAATATGGATAGAAAAAGAAGGTAGAGCCCAACTTCCATTAGAAAATGCAATTAAAGAACTTAATGAAGAATTATTCGGAAAAAAACCACTACCAAAAGAACTAAGATATTTAGAACAAATTTCCAGTTTTGCAAAAGACTTGCGACTAAATGATCCTGAATATGTTCATCTTTTTTTAGGATGTTATGCAGGACCTTTTAACCTTTCTATTGAAGAAATATCTGAAGGATCTTTTAGAGATCTAAATACTGTTCATCAACAAATCTTAGCTACTCCTGAAAATTATACCAAAAGTGCAAAATTATATTTAGATAAATTTTTTGAAACTTTGAAAACCTAATTTTAAGCAACAGTTCTAGGAAAACCTAAAAGATTCCTAACTCCATCATTTAATCGCGAACCATTTGTTCCTAATAAACCAAGCATCTTTACAACCTCAGGTTCCTCTGACATTCCAAGTCCACAAACTAGATGTTCTGGTCCCCTATAACCATGTTCCATCTCTACACCACTCTGTTTTGCAAGATCAACAATATTTACAGCAGAATTATCATAAGGAATATCATCACCATACGAGGAATTCCTAGATCCAGAAACCCTATCAATTTTTGGAACAATTTTTAATGCATTTTCAAATGTTACTCATTCATTTCTTAGAACTAACTCTGCTAAAGTATCTTCAGTTCTTAATAATCCAATTAAAATACATCCAGGAGTAACTTTCCTATAACCAAGATATTTAGCAGTTTCTTGTGCCTCAGTTAGTGCTTCTCCCCATTTTTGATCATAATCAATATCAACCATTAAAAACTAAACAAAAAAGAGTATAAATATTTTATTATAATACAATATCTAACCAACAATATCTAAAATAATTCTCATTATATAAATAAAAATAAAAATAAAAACTTAAATATCAATCTCTTAAGAGATTAATC
>CAZJPU010000028.1:0-13140 GCA_964548105.1 Candidatus Woesearchaeota archaeon
TTTTATCTTTTATAATTAGTATTTATTCTTATCAAGTTATGCCTGATAAAATAGCAAGTCACTGGAATTCTAAAGGAGAAGTAGATGGTTATACCAATAAATTTTTAGGCTTATTTCTTCTGCCAATAATATCAATTGGATTGCTTTTACTTTTTTTAATTATACCAAAAATAGACCCATTAAAAAAGAACATTGAAAAATTTAAAAAATATTATGATTCATTTATTTTTATCATCATACTTTTCCTATTTTATATTTATTTATTAACAATTTTTTGGAATTTTGGATATGTATTTAAAATGAATTTAATGATTTTTCCTGCAATAGGATTTTTGTTTTTTTATTTAGGAATTCTTCTTGAAAAAACAAAAAGAAACTGGTTTATTGGAATTAGAACTCCCTGGACATTATCAAGTGATGAAGTCTGGAATAAGACTCATAAACTAGGAAGCAAACTATTTAAAATATCTGGAATAATTATGTTTTTAGGAATATTTTTTGAAAATTATATAATCTATTTTGTTTTAGTTCCTATTTTTGCATCAGTCATCTGGCTAGTTATTTATTCTTATTTAGAATATAGAAAAATTAAGAAATAATGTTTTCTTAATAAAAATTAATTACTTCTGAAAGCTATTAACAATAGAATAACTCTAAATTATTTAGAATATAATTTAACTTCTAAAAAGTAGTGACATAAAGGAAGGTTTATAAACTCTAATTTGAATTTATTTTTAGAATAAAATGAAAATTGCATTTATACATTATAATTGGACAGATAAGGACGGTGTAATGACTGTTGTTAAGAATTGTTTATATGGATTAGGAAAACTAGATTTAGCTGAACCTATCCAAGTTAAACTAATTGCAGGAGAATATAATGGAAACTTCAAAAATTTTGAAAAAGTAAGATTTCCAATGGAAATAGCTCACGATCCTGCTATAACTCCTGAAAAAATCCAAAGAAGCATAGAAGATGCAACTAGAGATTGCGATGTAATAGTTATTGAAAATCCTTTAGTTGGAAGTAGACCTCATGCAACAATCGCATTTAAACAATTTTCAGAAGGAATTGCAAAAAAAAGAGGACAGAAGGTAGTGTGGCATCATCATGATTTTATAGATGATAGGCCTCACCTTTATGATAGTTTTAGAGAAATTGTTGGAGAATTTGAAACTAATGAAGCTTATGCAATAGGAGATAATATTATTCATACCACTCTTACAACTCAAGATCAAAGAAGATTACAAAATAAAGGGGTGGAGGCAGTTGTTTTAAGAAATTCAGTTATTATAGATGATCTTTATCAAGATCAAGAAGGTGCAAGAAGATTAAGACAAACCTTAGAAAAAAAGAAATTTATTCATCCAGGAGAAAAAGTAATATTATATCCTGTAAGAGTAGTAGAAAGAAAAAATTGTGAAGAAGCATTTCTTTTGCAGAGAGTTCTAGAAGAATCAGGACAAGACTATAGGCTTATTATAACTGCCCCTCATAAACAAGATTATCAAAGAAAATTACAAGACCTTGCAAAAAAACATAAAGTAAAAGTATCTGTAGGAGATGTTTCAGAACATATTCCAAATATTAGAGCTGCATTAACAATGGCAAATCTAGCAGTTACTACAAGTGTTGAGGAAGGTTTTGGATATGTATTTGTTGAACCTCCTCTTACAGGAACTCCTATGATTGGAAGAGATATTCCTAAATCAACAAGAGATCTAAAAGAAGCAGGATTAAATCTTAATAATTTATATTCAGATTCAGATTATCATGCAGATCCTGATCCTAAAATAAGAATAAAAAACATTGAGGATATTATTTCTGATCCTGGAGCAATTAGAAAAATTGCAAGGAAATTAAATTTAGGCCAGAGAATAGAATATGCTATGGATAATTTAGATAATAATGCTCAAGCAGTTAGAGCTAATTATGGTTCAGAAGCTGTTGCTAAAAAATTTTATGATTTAATTACTGCATAATTTAAATTTTCAAAGAAATATTACTTAAGTTTAATCCTTATTCATTCTCTTTTAATCCTTTTCTGTCCCTAATTCTTTTAACAACTTCTGGTTGTAAGTTTACAGGAACTTTTTCAAAGGACTGATCAACCATGCTAAAATTTCCTCTTCCTTCTGTTGCACTTCGAACATCACTTGCAAGACCTAGCATTTCAGAAACAGGAAGTTTTACTTTTATTTCAACAAAACCTGCACTTTGTTCAATATTAATAATTTGTCCTCTTTTACCTTGCATTAATTTAGTTAACTCTCCCATATGATCTAAAGGACCATCAACAATAAGTGTTTGTATTGGTTCTAATAATGCTGGAGCTGCAGAATGAATACTCATTCTAATAGAATCTCTAACAGCAGGATATATTTGTGCAGGACCACGATGTATAGCATCCTCATGAAGTTTTAAGTCTACAAGTTGAATTTTAAGTTTTGCACAAGGTTCTCTAGCTAAAACTCCTGCATTAATGACCTGTTGAATACCATCCATTACCATATCAATAACCTCTCCTAGATGTACTTCTCCTCTTGTTTTATCTAAAAATGCACAATCTTTGTAAATAGCTTTATAACAATGAGCATCTTCACGAGGAATTCCAAGTTCTAGAAGTTTGTTAAATAATGCTTCATCTTTTTTCTTTATTCTTCCTTCATTAATTTCTCTTTTTTTAATAGCTTCATAAACACTATCTTCTAATGGTTCTACTTCTATCCAGAATAGATTATGTTTATTTGGAGATTTTCCTTCTCCTTTTTTTCCAACCTTCATCACAGTTTCTCTATAGACAACTAGAGGTTCACTGGTTTTAACTTCAACTCCTTTTTCAGTTTTAATTCTATTTTCAATTATCTCAAGGTGTAATTCACCCATTCCAGATATAAGATTCTCTCCAGTTTCTTCATTAATCTCAATTTCAAGAGTAGGATCTTCTTTTGCAACTTTTTTTAATACTTCTATTAATTTTGGAAGGTCTTGAGGTTTGGTAACTGAAATTGATTTTGTAATCACAGGATCAAATATATGCTTAATATTTTCAAAAGGTTCTTGAGGAACTGAAGTTATTGTCTCTCCTGGTTCTGAGACTATACCTGTAATTGCAAGGACATTTCCTGCTGGAACTTCTTCTAGTTGTTCTGGTTTAATACCATTGTAAACTAACACTTGTTGTATCCTTTGCTTTTTCTTATCTTGATTAAGATAAACATCCATTCCTGGTTTTAAAGTTCCTGAAAATAATCTTCCTGCAGAAATTTCTTTCCCAGATCTTGAATCTATTATTGTGTTTGTAATAATAAATCCTAGTTCTCCTTTTGCATCACAATTCAATAGGTTTTTCCCAAATTCACTTTCCATATCTCCAGACCATATTTTTGGAATTCTATACTTTTGTGCATCTACAGGACTTGGCAAATGTTTAACTACAGAATCTAATAAAACCTCATGTAAAGGAGCATTATCCCAAGCCCACTTTTTTCTACCTTCCTCATCTTTATCATATAAATCAATAATATCTTTAAAACTAATCCCTTTTTTTTGCATATATGCAACTGACATTGCCCAATTATCTTTTGCACTTCCAAAAATAACACTCCCATCTGCAACATTAACTTTCCATTTTTCTCTATAATCTGGTTCTGCAATTTGTTCTATAAGCAAATTAAAACTATCAATTATTTTCATAAATCTTTCTTGCATACCTTCTGGACTAAGTTTAAGCTCTTTTATCATTCTATCAACTTTATTTATGAATAATATGGGTTTTACTCTTTCTCGAAGAGCTTGTTTCATAACTGTTTCTGTTTGAGGCATTATTCCTTCAACAGCACATGCTAAAACTATTGTTCCATCAATAGCCCTCATAGCTCTTGTTACATTTCCAGAAAAATCTACATGTCCAGGAGTATCAATAAGATTAATTAAGTATTCTTTACCCTCAAGTTCGTGAGCCATTGAAACATTTGCAGCATCTACTGTAAGTAATCTTTCTTGTTCATCAGAATGTTGCCAAGTTGCCATTCCTCCATCAAGGTCTCCAGCAAGCTTTTCACTCATAAGTCCTGCAGCCGCAAGAAGACAGTCAGTTAGAGCAGTCTTGCCATGGTGTATATGTGCTGAAGTAGCAATATTTCTAATAGTCTCTTGACTATTTACAAGTCTTTGTATTTTCTCCAATGATGTTTCTTTTTTTGCCATGTTTAAATTTTTGTTTTTTTATTAAGTATATAAAATCTTAAGAAGATTCGAATAATAATTGATATAAAAGATGGTTTTTAAATCTTTCTGGGGTTAATTTGCTAATCGAAATTCATAAGCTTCAAATCCTCTTTTTACAAGTTCAGGAAAAACATCTGCAATATATAAATCTGTGATAATTGTCTTTGGTTCTGGAAGTTTTGATAATAATTCATCTAATGTATCTGCTCTTTTTGTCTCTCCAAACATATCTCTTTTAAGTGAATCTATTTCTTCCTGAACCTTTTCAGGAACTTTATCAAATCCAGAAGCTTTACAACCAGCATGTAGAAGTTCCATAAGACCCTCTAAAAACTCTGGAGTTTCTATTTTATTCACTAAACTAACAGAATATAATGATGGAGGACTATCTGGGGGTGAAAAATACAATGGAAATTCTCTTGAAACTTTATTTTTCTCAAAACTCTTTTTAACGTTTTCATAAACTTTTCTCAAATCTTCAAAAGTAGGAAATTCACTGAATACCCCTAATAATTTCTCTAATTCAGAAACATGTGCTTTTTTAATTTCATTTTGATCAGGAGTTTCTGGATCTAATTTTCTTGCTTTTTCAAGGGCACCTTGAGTTAATTTTTTTATATGAATAAAATCAGGAATAGTTTGAGAATAAAGTACTGTAGGATTATTAATCAATCTATCATCCAAGATTATTGCAGGATGAGAAACAATCCTACCTAATGCCCTATAAGCATAATTTCTATCTAAGGGATTATCTAAGTCAACTTCTTCAAATTTTAATACTTGTTCAAGAATATCTAAAGGCATATAAGAAGATTGAGGGTTATCTATTTCTTTTAACATATTTTTTGACAGGCCTTTAAAAAAGTCATCATATGTAACCACACCAACTTGTTGTGGAAGATCTGGAAAATTTTGCTTTAATTTTTCATAACATTCTTTTAATCCTTGAAGTAATCCCTTTTCAGGAGATCTCAGACTTATCATTTCAAAAGCATCTAACCTAAAATTATCTGATTCAGAAGTATAAATTATTCTTAAGTCTGGCATTTTATAATTTATCAGAACTCTTTATCCTTTTAAGTTAAATCTTATCCTATCTCGCACTATCTGCTTGTTTTTCAGATTCTTTTCTTTTTGAAAGAGCATAACTATCAGCATCTTCTTTATAATTTTTTATAATCTCATCTGCCAATGTTTCATATATTTTCTTTTTCTTGTTAAATGATTTATCATAAGAACCTTGAACAATAGTCCTTAAAGTCATAGTAACCCTTCTCATAGGACTAATATCTACTGCTTGAGGATAACGAGCTCCACCATATTCAATAATAGTAACTCCATCTCGAGGCGCTGCATTTTCTAATGAAGTAACTAATACTTGAACTGGATTTTGTTTGGTTTTTTCTTCAACAATTTTCAAACAATCTAAAACAATTTTCATATTCTGGCTATATTTACCTGCTTTCCAACCAGTTTGTATTTTATGTTTTTTCCCCCTATGACCTGGAACTGCAATTAAATTGGCAAATAATTCAAGAAGATTAATTTTTCCTCTAGAAAATTTCTCTCTAATCTTTCCATGACTTTTAACCACTAATCTAGGATCAAGATTAATATATCTTCTCATCCCAGGATCAACAATTTTAATCTCAGATACATCATATAATCCAAATAACTTAAATCCTTCTTCAGACTTTGGTACTTCATCAGCTTGTGTTTTTTGTTCTGAATCTCCCTGAACTTCTTCTTCAGGATTTTTAAATTCATCAGCTTGTATTTCTTGTTCTTGTAATCCCATTTTAACTTGCTTTCCTATATTCAAATTGCCCTTTATTTTCTTTATGAAGATCATAATGCAATCCCATTCCTGATAATTCTGAAAAAACTCTTGTTAGTCTTCTTTCTAATACTTCATTATTTTCTCCTAATGCAATAACAATTTTATCAGCTCCAGATTCTAAAGTTTTTGCAGTTAAGTCTTTTATTGATGTTACAACTCTTATTGTTTTAACATCATCAGAAGCTTCTTTAGTAACAGGACTGTTTTGTACATATTCAGGATTCTTTCTTCTTGTTCTACTTTCTCCTTCAGCAACATAACCTACATCAAATTCATCTGCTCCCAATTCCTCATCATTTAGGGGATCATCTAAATAATCTAATTGAGCTTCTTGTTCAGCCATATATCTAGGAGTCCCTATATCTTGAGCTAATCTCTGAAGTCCACCAATAGCTAAGGGTCGTCTAAACTCTAATAAATGCCCTTCTCTTTGTAAATCACCAGTTCTACTAGTAACTCTTTTTCCTCTATTATTATTACTCCAAAGAGAACCAATACTTACAACAGTTCCTTCATCATCAGTCCTAATATTATAATTATCCATTTTATTTTTTTAAACTTTATCTTCTTCCTTTCTCAATCTTACCTTGCCAAAGCCTTGCTAATGACTGGTCATTTACTTTAAGAACTTTCCATCTAACTCCTGGAATATCTCCCTTACTTCTTCCTTTATTCCCTCCAATTCTCTCTATAATAACTTCATCATGTTCATCAACAAATTTTTGTGCAAGATTTCCCGGAATAAATGCAGTAACTACTTTACTATTCTTAATTAGTTGAACTTTGCAACATTTCCTCATTGCAGAGTTTGGCTGTTTTGTTTCTTTTTGAACTTTTTCTGTAACAATCCCTTTTGCCTGTTTTTTTTCTCCAAGAGGTTCTGATTTTTTAAAAAGACCAAGAGTTCTAACTTTATACTTTCTATCTTTCCATCTAAATTTACGATGATTCTTCATTATTTTTGTTGCATTTCTTAATCCCATTTGTGTTTTTTTATACTAGGATAAATATTCCAATCCCAGAGTAAATTTCATAATATATTCTGATTTTAAAGGTTTTTAAATGTTATTGATAAGTGAGTTGTCAAATTAACATCAGTTAATTATGTTAAAAAAATCACTTAATCCTTACTTTTTTTACTCCAAAATATTGTCCAAGAATATTTTCCATTTCAGAAAGTCTACATTTTCCTTTTCCAATTAAAGAAGCTTTACTTTGAGTATTTGCACTAATAATTGCTTCATTATCTTTTATCTCTATTGCCTTAAATTTTACTGGCCTTGTAAGTATTGAAACAAAATTTTCAATATCTTCTTTTCCATTAGGAATCGCAACGATTTTAATCTTCTTACCAATAATATTATTTAATCTCTCAAGATTTCTATTATTAACTCCAATCGCTTTCATAACAAAATGTTTTGGAACTGCAAAGACAATAGCATTATTATATTCAAAACAATGTTTAGTTCTGATTTTTGTTACATTGCTAAACAAATTAGCATACCTTATAAATTGCATATCTAAAGTTTTAATCATTATGAATCCAAAAAATTTATTTCTTATAGATTGACATTGAATGGTTAGTTTTTAAAACTTTCTAAATTTCTCCGACGAAAAAAGAGTATTTTTAAAATTTTTTTAATTTTATTTTTTCTCACCATTCAAAACAGGCTTTGTATTTTTTGTAGATAGGTCTTTAGTGCTTTTTGTTAAATATTGAACAGACTTATCTTTTTTTGGTTTTTCATCTGTTAAAGGTCCTGTAACTTTTACCATTAGTCCTGGAAGTCCTGTTCCAATAGGTACTGGTTGATTAAGAATAATATTTTCAATAACTGAATTAAGTTCATCCTTATTATCTTTTAAGGTTGCATTAACAAACTGTTTTACAGGTGTTTCAAAACTAGCTCTTGCTAATATTGAAGATTTCTGAGAAATTATTCCCATTCTAGTTATTCCTTTTACAATTCCTGTTGCAGTCATTGCATCTGCAATTAATTTAGAGTGTCGTTCATTAATATCAAGACCTTGAGAATTTGTAACTTTATGAATTTCCTTCATGATAGCAGCCCTAGCAACCTCTACTCCCAAAATTTCACAAACTTCATGGATATCATTACTAATTGTTCTTGTTTTATCAATCCCTTTAAATTCCATTATCTCTTTAAGATTAGTTCCAGCAGTAAGTATTACAAATCCCTTATCTCTTTTTACTACTAGGATTTGTTCAATACCTTTAATCCCTGAAATCTGTGTTCCCTTAATTTTTTCTTTTAACTTATAGATTTCTCTGAAATTAGATTCTTTTTGAACAAAGACAATCGAATTTCCATGAACACTACAATCTTTTCCAAATTTGCCTTGTTCTTTAAATCTTTTTGCAATTGTATCAATAGATGAATGAATGCTTTTTACTGCATTATTATCAATAACTGCTTCTATTTTCTTATCTGCAAAATTAATTTTTATTTCCTTAACAATGTCTTTTAGTTTTATTTCCTGGATTTTTTCTGCGATTATTCTAGCATCTTTTTCATTATCATGTTTGGAATCTAAATAAATTTCCATCTCTGGTGTTGAAGGCGTCCTTCTTGCATCAAAGATTTCTATTAGTCTTGGTAGTCCTGAAGTAACCTGCATTTCTGAAACCCCTGCAAAATGGAATACATTTAATGCCATCTGAGTTGAAGGTTCTCCAAATGATTGCGCAGTAATAATTCCTATTGCTTCGCCTGCTGGAATATCTTTATCTTTATGCAATCCTGAAACATCTTTCCCATCCTCTCCATACTGGAATTGAATAATATTTCTAGAACCATCTCTTACAGTTTTATCATATTCTACTCTAATGTCTTGTAACGCATTTGCTAATCTTCTATATAAGTAACCTGATTTTGGAGTCCTTAATGCAGTATCCATCAGTGCATCTCTTCCCGTAATAGCTCCAAAGAAAAACTCAGTAGGTTCAAGGCCTTTCAAAAAAGAATTATAAATAAATCCTCTTGATTTTGGAGAGAGATCATATTCCTTAAAAAAACTCAAAGTCCTATTACTAAAACCAATTCCAATTCTCTTAGCCCATAAAGCCTGTTGTCCTACACAACATGCCATCTGAGTTATATTAAGAACATTTCCTCCAGCACCAGAATTCATCATAGTACTTACTGGATTTGTTCTTGGCATTTCTTTACCAACGATTTTACCAATTTTAGTTCTAATACTATTTAACGTCTGTAATATTTTGATCTCTCTAGATTCCTCGATTGTTTTTCCCGGAATAATATCTAACTTTCCAACTTTATAACTTTCTATAATTCTTTTTGTTTCATCTTCTGCTTCTTCTATGATATCTGAAGTAGCTTTTTTTACTTTTTCATTAACATTCAAATCATCAACTGAAATTGTAAACCCATGGTTTGAAAGATATTGAGTTCCTAATGCAAAAGCATGTTCTAATACTTGAATGGTCTTTTTTCTTCCAAAGTTTTTATCAAGGACCTTTAACAATTCTCCATCTTCAACACCAAACACCTTTTCATCAACAACTCCACTTTCTATTTTTCCATTTTTAATAGAAAAAACATCTCCGGTCTTAGTTTTGTTCTTATAATCTACTTTTGGAAGTATTTCTGAAATTAAATTTGTACCACTAATAGTTTTCCCAATAATATTTGAATCTATTCCTGAGTGATATAGCAATTGTGAAGAATCTGCCCTCGATAAATTCATATTACTTAATATATAATTTCCAGTTACAGCATCAGCAATACAACCTAATGCATTACTATTATCTTTGCATGAAATCAAATTCTGATTCACATCCATTAATATTCTTGCTTCTGCTCGAGCTTCTTCAGTTTGAGGGATATGGATATTCATTTCATCCCCATCAAAATCTGCATTATAAGGAGGTGCAGCTGCAGGATGGATTCTAAAAGTTTTATATGGCAATACTTTTATAAAATGAGCCATTAAACTTGATTTGTGAAGACTTGGGTGTCGGTTAAACAAGCAAACATCACCCTCGATTAATTGTCTTTCAACAACATATCCTACTTCTAATTCATCAAGAATTTCTTGTTTTAAATCTTCTGTTATTCTTTTTCTTCTTCCATCAGGTCTTGTAATATAGTTTGCGGTAGGATATTCTTTATTTGTGATTATTTTCTTAAGTTTTTCAATATTAGAGGTAGTAATTTTTTCATTTACTGTTAAAATTTTTGCAATTTCATAAGGAACTCCAATTTCATTAATTTTTAAAGAAGGATCTGGAGAAATAACTGTCCTCGAACTAAAATTAACTCTTTTTCCTGCAAGATTATGTCGGATTCTTCCTTCTTTACCTTTAATTCGTTCAGTAATAGTTTTTAAAGGTTGACCAGATCTATGTCTTGCTGGAGGAATTTTTGTTACAGAATTATCAAAAAACGTTGTAACATGATACTGTAATAAGTCCCATAAATCTTCAATAATAACTTCTGGAGCTCCTGCATTTAAATTTTCCCATAATCTTTGATTTGCCCTAATTATATCTGATAATTTATGTGTTAAATCATCCTCACTTCTCTCTCCACTTTCTAAAGTTATACTAGGCCTTACAGTAACTGGAGGAACTAATAACAATGTAAGTACTGACCATTCAGGCCTGAACATTTTTGGATCAATTCCTGCAAGTTTTGCTTCCTCCTCAGAAATTCTAGACAATCTTTCCCTTATTTCTCCAGGAAATAATCTTATTTTTCCAACTCTAAATGTGGTTGGTTTATCAAGTTTTACTTTTTCCTGTTCAGCATTACAATGAGGGCATTTTTTTGAATCTTTTGCTCTTTTAAGACGATCTTTTACAGTTTTATATTTCTCAAAGTCTTTGGGTTTTATCATTAATCTATGACATTCAGAACAAAAACATCTTAAGAAAAGTTCTGCGACATTAATATACTTAATATGAAGTATAGGTCGAGCAAGCTCAATACTTCCTGGATGTCCTAAACACTCTTTCAAACGACCTCCACAAGTTCTACATCTTACTCCTGGATCAATTGCTCCTAATCTTAGATCCATTAAACCTCCATCAACAGGATAACCATCAACATCATATAGCTCTGGGGTGATAATTTTTGCTTTACTAATTTTTTTAATCTCCTCAGGACTAAGAAGAGTAAATTGCAAACTTTCTACTTGTTTTTTTACAGGTCTTGCCATATTATTCTTTTACTCCTCCCTTTACATAATGGTCGCTTAGTCTTATGAGTTCTCCCATTAATCTATTTTCACTATCCAAACGCATAGTATCACAACTGTGAATATATTCTTCTGGAGTTTCACAAAAAGTATCTTGTGAATGAGTTTGTCTCATCATGTAGAAATTTGCTACTTCTTTTAGTGAATCTAGAATATCTTTATGTGTCCTCTTTGTTTTTTGAAATCTGGAGCCATATACCTCTAAAAGAGTTCTATCTATCTGAAGTAAATCTTGATTTGATAATCCAAAAATTGGAGACCGTTCTATTCCCATTTTATTCATACTTATTCTTTAAATTAAATTTAGTTCTAATATGAAGTCCTTGAATTTCATCTACTAAAAGCTTGAAAGCATAAGATATTTCTATAGGTTCGATATCTTGACTATTACAAATTGGGCATGTTATCTTATTTCTTATAGAGTCTTCAATAGCAACAGCCCCACACTTAGTACAAATATGTAAAACAACCTTATCAGAATCATATCTTTCTTTTAACAATAAAGATGCACCATGAGCTACTAATGCTTGTTGCTCCATTTCACCTAAACGCAAAGCTCCACCTTTAGCTCTTCCTTCTATTGGTTGCCTTGTTAGTAAAGTAACTTTTCCCGATGCTCTTGCATGCATCTTATTACTAACCATATACTTTAGCTTCAAATAATACATATTACCAATATAAATTTTAATATTCATCATTCTTCCTGTTATACCATTATACATTGTTTCTTTTCCATCAGCTCTAAAGTTTAATTTTTCTAACTCAGATCCTAAATCATCAATCTTTTGTCCTGCAAATGCAGTTCCATCCATTATCTGTCCTTTCAAACAACCAACTTTTCCAGCAAGGAGTTCAATTAAGTAACCTACAGTCATTCTTCCAGGAATACTATGAGGATTAAAAAGAATATCAGGTTTCATTCCTTTTGAAGTAAACGGCATATCATTTTCTGGAATTATTGCTCCAATAATTCCTTTCTGTCCATGAGATGTTGCAAACTTATCTCCTAATTCAGGAACTCTTAAATCTCTAGTTTTTATTCTAATAATTTTATTCCCTTGCCCATCTTTTGTAACAAAAACCGCATCAATAATCCCATGTTCTTCTTGCCTAATAACAGAACTTGCTTCTTTTTTTGCCTTTATAGAAATTTCCCTTGCTTCAGACAAAAACTTTGGAGGACTAGTTTTTCCAATAACTACCTCTCCTGAATTAAGATTTGCTTCTGGATAAGTAACACCATCATCTTCTAAAAACCTATAACTTTCTTCAGTCCTATAACCTGAAACATCTTTTTCAGGAATGCATATTTCATCTCTTAAACCTCCAGCATAGTTAAGTTCAACTGAAGTATAAGGTCTATAGTATGTGCTTCTTGCAAGTCCTCGATCCACACTGCCTTTATTTAAGATTAATGCGTCTTCTATATTATAACCCTCATGAGTCATTATAGCAACAATAATATTCTGCCCTGCAGGATGCACGTTTAATGTATCATACACAAAACTTCTAACAATTGGTTTTTGAGGATAATGCAAGATATTAACATCTGTATCTATTCTACATAAAAAATTAGCCGCATATAATCCCAATCCTTGTTTTTGGGTTTTACTTCCTCTGTTTAATCTAGAACTCTGATCATAATTTGCATAAGGAACCAAAGAAGTTACAACACCTAACAAATCAATTTTATCAATTTCAAGATGAGTATGTTCTTCATTAATCTCTTTTTCTTCTAGAGCAACTAGAGCATTTTCTTCCTCAGCAGCATCAAGATATTCAAGAATTCCTGTTTTTATTAAATCATCCCATTTTAAACTATTTTCTT
>CAZJPU010000029.1:0-13056 GCA_964548105.1 Candidatus Woesearchaeota archaeon
TCTCTTTTGTTTCTTTTTCTAAAAGAAAGTAAGTAATCCAAAAATTGAATATAACTACAGTTTATACGAACCTTATTTCGGATAAACTTCTAATAGGTATAAAAAGCGAAATTGGAGGGAGAAAATATATAAACTCTTGAGATTGTGTTCTCAATACCTTCGAATGGAAAGAAAAATTAATAAAAGAGTTGAAAATTAGAAATTACTCTAATAAAACTATTTCTAGTTATACTTATGCTGTTGAGAAGTTTTTGGTCTTTGCAGGTTCAAGGATCTTAGATAGTGTTTGTGTTAAAGATTATATCCAGTATCTCTTAACAGTAAAAGAACCAACAACAGTATGTCAACAAATAGGAGCAATAAAATTCTTTTTTAATAAGATTTTACATAATGAGATTCAGGTACCATATCCTAAGAAAAATAAAAAAATACCTGAAGTTTTAACAATTGAGGAAGTTAAAAAATTGATTGATGTTGTGGAAAACCCTAAACATAACTTAATACTAAAATTAATGTATGGATGTGGTCTACGAGTTTCCGAAGTTGTTAATTTAAAAGGAAATGATATGTTGTTTGATGAAGGACTTATTCATATTAAACTTGCTAAAGGAAAAAAGGATAGATTTGTTAAAATACCTGAATCAATTAAAAATAAACTTGAAAGTTACTTAAAAATTTATTTTGAAAATTATTTGTTTCCTTCACAAAGAGGAGGAAAACTTACAACTAGAACCATTCAAATGATTTTAAAAAATGTAAGAAAAAAAGCTAAAATTAGTAAAAATGTTCATCCACATACACTTCGTCATTCTTTTGCAACACATTTATTAGAAAATGGAGTGGATTTACGTTTAATTCAAAAACTGCTTGGACATTCTGATATTAAAACAACACAAATATATCTAAGAGTATCAAATGCATCAATAAAAAATATAAAAACTCCACTTGATTATTTATGATGTAGAATAATATTAAATAGATAGATTATACTAAAATTATATAAAATGAAAGAAAAATTTAAATTTCTTCCCCACACAGCTGACATAAAATTCCAAGCTTTTGGAGAAGATTTAGAAGACTGTTTTAAAAGTGCAGGCTTAGCATTAACTAATATTATTTGTAAGCAGAAGATTAATTCTAAGATTAAGAAAAGAATTAAAGTAAATGGAAGAGATAGAGAGAGGTTATTATATGAGTTTTTAGAAGAGATAATATATTTATTAGATATTGGAGATTTTTTAGTTGGAGATATAAAAAATTTAAAAATTAAAAGTGAGAAAAATAAGAAAGATAGATATGATCAGATATTAACCGCAGAATTTTATGGAGATGATATTAATAATTATCAAGCAGAAACTGATGTTAAGGCTGTAACATATAATGATATGTTTGTAAAAAGTCCATCTGAAAATAAAAGTAACGAATTTAGTTGTCAAGTTGTTGTGGATGTATAATGCAATTAAAAAAAATATCTGAAGTTGAATATGAAATTCCTAAAACAGGAAATATGAATGTTCCTGGAAGGATTTTTGCTAGTGAAAAACTTATAGAACAAATCAAAAAAGATAATACATTGCAACAAGTTGCTAATGTAGCCCAACTTCCTGGAATTTTAAAGGCAAGTATTGCTTGTCCTGATGCTCATTGTGGATATGGTTTTTGCATTGGAGGGGTTGCTGCTTTTGATATTGAAAAGGGAGTTATTAGTCCTGGGGGTGTTGGTTATGATATTAATTGTTCAGTTAGATTATTAAGAACAAATCTAACTCTTAAAGATATTGAAGAAAAAGGAAATCCTAAAAAATTAAAAATTTTTGGGAACTCCAAAACTAAGAGTTTTGAAGTAAAAGAAATTCTTCATTCATTATTTAGGACTATTCCTTCTGGTGTTGGAAGAGGTAGTAAATTAAATCTAAGTTGGAAGGATTTAGATGATGTTTTAAAAAATGGAGCTCAGTGGGCAGTTTCAAAAAATTATGGGATTGATGAAGATTATCTTCATACAGAAGATAATGGAAAACTTCCTAATGCCTATCCAAAAGATGTTAGTGATAGAGCTAAAAAAAGAGGAATTGGACAGTTAGGAACATTAGGAGCTGGAAATCATTTTTTAGAATTACAGATTGTTGATGAAATCTTTGATGAAAAAATTGCTGAAGTTTTTGGATTAAAAAAAGGAATGATTACAATTATGGTTCATTGCGGTTCAAGAGGATTAGGGCACCAGGTTGCAAGTGATTATATTAAAAAAATGGAAGATAGATATGGAACTAAAGATTTGCCTGATAGAGAGCTTGTTAATGCACCTATAAAAAGTGAATTAGGAAAAAAATATTTATCTGCTATGGCTTGTGCTGCTAATTTTGCATTTGCAAATAAACAATTAATAACACATTGGATTAGGGAAGATTTAAAACATTATTTTCCAGATATTAAAATCAGTGTTGTTTATGATATTTGTCATAACATTGCTAAATTTGAAAAGCATAGGATAACAGGTTCAAAAAATTCTGAAGGAAAATATAAGGAAGTTTTAATATTAAGAAAAGGAGCTACTAGAAGTTTTGGTCCTGGCAGAAAAGAAATTGCTGAAGATTATAGAGATGTTGGACAACCGGTTTTAATTCCGGGAAGCATGGGAACTTCAAGTTATGTATTAGTTGGAACTAGTAAAGCAGAAGAAATAAGTTTTGGAAGTACTGCGCATGGAGCAGGAAGAGTAAAAAGCAGAACTTCTGCTAGACGTAATATCAGAGGAGAAAATGTTAAAAAAGAATTAGAACAAAAAGGAATTGAGATTGAAGCAGGAAGTTTTAAAGGATTAAGTGAAGAAGCTCCGCAATCTTACAAAGATATTGATGAGGTTGTTAGAGTTAGTCATGAAGCAGGGATTGGGAATATAATTGCAAGATTAAAACCAATTGCTGTTATGAAAGGATGAAAAATTTCATTACAAAATTGTTTATTAAATATTTTAATTCTCTTTAAATAGTTTTTTAAATAATCTTAAAAATAAGATTTATAAAGTTCTTTTATCTCAATGTTATAGAATGAAAAAGGGGAATTTAATATTAATAGGATTATTATTTGGAATATTTTTAATTAGTTTTGTAAGTGCAGAAGATTGTTATGATGCTAGTGTAACTCCCAGACCTCTCTGTAGTTGTGAAGATTTGCAGAAGATGAGATTAAATCGTAATGCTAATTATATTTTAATGGATAATATTGAGTGTTCTGATACTGTAAATTGGAATAGTGGTGATGGATTTATTCCGATTTCAACGGGTTGGAGTGAGACATTTTATGGGCAATTAGATGGTGATGGACATATAGTTTCTAATTTACATATTAATAAGGTTTATACTTATGGAGGGATATTTGGAAATGTTATTAATGGAGTGATTAAAAATATTGGTTTTAAGGATGTTAATATAGTTTCTGGAAACGGTGCTTCAGGAGGATTAGTGGGTAATTTTGATAATGGATTAATAAGTGAAGTTTATATTACAGGAGTTTTAAGAGAGGGTCCAAACAATATTGTGTCTAATGGAGGATTAGTTGGTTTAATTTCTAGCAATGTTGGTGGTCCAATAGTACAAAATTGTTATGCTAGAATTGATTTAATAAATACTAGAAGTCAACATAATGCTGGTTTTGTAGGTAGAAGTTATTCATGGACTAATGGTAGAGCAATTGTAAAAAATTCATATTCTACAGGAAGGGTACTTCCTAGTTCTGGTGTTGCATCTGGTTTTTGCCATAGGGACACAAGCCCAAATGACAAAGCTTATTATTATGATAATTTCTGGGATACTGGAACTTCGGGATTAACTACTAATGTTTATGGTGGTGTAACTGGAAAATCAACTGGAGATATGAAAGAACAATCTACTTTTACTAACTGGGATTTTGGTACTATTTGGGCAATTGATTCTGGAATTAATGATGGTTATCCTTATCTGCAATGGGAAGATGTATGTGTCCCAAATTGTGCTGGAAGAGAATGCGGGCCTGATCCTACTTGTGGAACAACAGTTTGTCCTCCTGGATGTACAAATCCTCATGGAACAACTTCTTGCAATAGTGGTGGAACTTGTGTTCCATTGTGTGAGACTGGTTATGGTGATTGTGATGGTATTACTACTAATGGTTGTGAAACAAATTTATTAACAGATGATAATAACTGTGGAGTTTGTGGAAATCCATGTAATCCTGGTTGGAGTTGTGTAAATGGAATTTGTCAGTTACCTCCTCCAACTTCAAATATTTGTACTAATGGACCAGATGATATAATAATAAAATTATTTAGTGAAGAAAACTCTCAGGGTGCTCTATGGGATGATACTCATGGATATAATTGGGAAATTTGTTATTATGATATTTTTGGAGCAAGCACTGGGTCAGAACCTCATCCTCCTACATGTTTAAATCCTGTTTTATGGTTATCTAGTACTTATAATGCTCATGCTTCAATTTCAGAGGATTCTATTTATACAATTCCTGTTTGTTATGGAGATTTGGATTGTGTTGAAGATAGTAGTACAGGAGATATTTGTGTTGATACTAATAGGGAAGTTGTTGTAAGATTAAGTGATGTAACAAATGCTCATATTTCCTCTGAAAGTGATAGTGATTTTCCCATAAAAATATGTTGTAAAGAAATTCCTAGTTGTATTCCTGATTGTACAGTAATAGAATGTGGGCCTGACCCTGTTTGTGGAGTTGAATGTGGTCCTTGTGATACTGGTGCTGGAGAAGTTTGTGATTTAGGAACTGGAACTTGTGTTCCTAGTATTGGTGTTCCTTATTGGGCTGATATGAATGGAGATATGATAAATCAATCAGATTTAAATGATTTAGTAAAATTAATAGCACAAGGTTTAGGGCTTCCTGGAAAAGAGATTAATTACTCGATTTATATAAAAAATGCTTTAGTATTTGATTGGTTATGGCCTGATTATAAAATTTTTACAGCTTCAAGTGAAGAAGAGTTTACAACATGGAGGGCAGGGAAGAATAAGGATGAAGATTTAGCAGAAGGAGAGTATTATTTTGAGATTAATATTGGTGGAATTATTCAAAGTACAAAAGATAATTCAAATAGTGATTACCATTTTTTAACAGTTTCAGATACAGAAAATAATAATCCTCCTGTAGCAAATATAACTTCTCCAAAAAGAGGAGAAGTTTATTTACAAGAAAATAATGTGTCATTTAATCAGACAAGTTATGATATTGATGATTATATAAATTATACATGGAATCTTGATGATGGAATTGAGATAAAAGGAAGTACAAAAGATAATCCTCCTAGTAATTATAGTTTTAATTATACTTATGATTCTAGTGGGAAAAAAGATATTTCTCTTAATGTTCTTGATGAAAGGGGATTAACAGATAGAGATTTGGTTTCAATACTTATCCTTGATGAAGGAGATTATATTTTTGCAGATATTAAAGAACCAGAATTAGAAGCGGTTTTTGAAAATAAATTAGTTAATTTTAATGCGAGTTATACTTATGCTATAAATATTAATAGAACTAATGGGTTAAATATTACTTGTTTAGGAGGGTCTTGCCCTGCTACTACTGCTAATGGAACTGTGATAGACCTTAATGGAATGGTGGGAAATTATAGTGCTCTAAATTTTTCATGGGTTTTTAGTAATGGAGAAACCCATATATATAGTGGCAGTGATGGGGTGCAATTTAAAAAAAGATTTGAAAATGCAGATGAATATACAGCAGATTTAACTGTAAATTTATTATCAAACCATAGTGTAATAAGTAATGCGCAAACAAAATTTAGAATTAGATTAAGAAGTGAATGTACAGATAATGGGGAAAAATTTTGGGATGCTGAGGGAGAATCTCATGATACCTTAATTGAGGCAGGAATATGGTGTGTGGGGGTAGATGGAGTACCATGGGATGGAGTAAGTGGGATTAATGATGATTGCTGTCCAACAGATCTTTTTTGTAATGAAAGTGCTCTTAATCATGGTTGTCAAGATAATCCTGAAATAGAAACTTGGTGTAAATTAAATAATATAAACAGATGTGAGGATTATCCTGATGAAGATAATTGTACTAGTGATTTCTGTAGTAAAGGTGGGAGTGCAGCTTGTGGATCTTTGACTATTTGTAATGGAAATGTTTTAGGTTTTTTAAGTGAGTGTAATGTTCAGTGTGAATGGAATGGAACAAGATGTAGACAAGTTGATAATATAATTCTTACCACTACTCTTGCAGGAGAAAGTGAATCAGTTAGTAAATGTGTATATGGTGTTTCTAGAGGAGATTGTAATGAAGATATGGGAACTATGTGGGTTGATCAATCTGGAGATATGGAATGGAACCAGACAGCATTAGATAAAGTAAAGGTTTATTTAATATCTGAAAGGGGATTAATTGGAGCAAATGATAATGATGCAAGAGTTTTCTTAGATACAGAATGCAATATTAATTCAATATGTATTAGTGAAGAAGGGTATAGAATTTGTGGAGCAAGGTTGAGGAAGCTGGGTTTTTTTGGAGGAATTCATTTGATAATTGCATTGATAACTATTCTGTTTATTTATGTTTTTATAATCAAAAATAAAACACAATCTAATCCTCTCAAAATTTTCTAAGTTTAAAGAGTTCTGCCTAACTAAACTCATTTTAAGAATATTTATAATCTAGGGGAAGCACAAATGGTTATTATCTATTTTTTAACAATTAAAGAATATTTATAAAGTTCTTTTTTCTCTATAAAGCAGAATGAAAAAGGGGAAATTAATACTAGTAGGATTATTATTTGGAATATTTTTAATTAGTTTTGTAAATGCAGATAATTGTTTTGGAGATCCTAATCCTGAAGGGTGGATAGAGATTTGCAGTTGTGAAGATTTACAAGAGATTAATTCAAATCTTGGTGGTAACTATGTCTTGATGAATGATATTGATTGTTCTGGTACTACTAGTTGGAATGGAGGTAATGGATTTATTCCTATTGGAACGAATTATCCTAATGGATTTTCTGGACATCTAAATGGTAATGGGCATAATGTATCTGATTTATATATGGGGGGAAGTTATGTTTATTCTGGTTTTATTGGTTATTTTTCTCATGGAAGTATTGAGAAAATTGGTTTAATTAATATTGATTTTGCTACTACTCCTATCGGTGAATTTACTAGTACTGGAGGATTAATTGGATATGCTCAGGGAGGGAAGATAATTGAATCTTATGTTACTGGAAATATAAGAGATGGTTGTGGTTTTGAGTGTGGGGGATTTGCAGGATGGATACAAGTAGGAACAGAAATAAATGATAGTTATTCAAGAGTAGAAATTATTGAAGATCCTACTAGTTCTCAAGGACATGGAGGTTTTGTAGGCATGATACAGAGTTGGAATCCACCGCGAGCCACAAATAAAATAACAAATTCATATTCTACTGGAATTGTATCTCCTAACAGAAGGTTTTCATCTGGTTTTAGTAACCAATGGCTAGCTGATATTGAATACAGGAATAATTTTTGGGATAAAGAAACATCAGGATTAAGTGTTGTTGAACATCTTCCAGAAGGAGTTAGAGGAAAATCAACTGCTGAAATGACAACTCAAGAGACTTTTGAAGATGCTGGTTGGGATTTTACTAATGTTTGGGCAATAGACCCTACAGGTATATATAATAACGGTTATCCTTATTTACAATGGGAAAATGCAGTCTCTTGCCCTCCAGAAACATGTACAAGTTTAGGAAAAGTGTGTGGTATTTGGCCTGATGGTTGTAATGGTTTTACACAATATTGTGGACCTTGTAATCCTGGTTGGGATTGTCCAGATGGAATTTGTATAGAACTGACCCCTACATCAAACATTTGTTTAGGTGGAGAAAATGATAGAATAATGAAATTATTTAGTGAAGAAAACTCTCATGGTGCTCTATGGAATGATACTCATGGATATGATTGGGAGATTTGTTATCCTGATATTTTTATATTTCCTTACACAGGTTCAGATCCTCATCCTCTTACATGTTTAAATCCTGTTTTATGGTTATCTAGTACTTATAATGCTCATGCTTCAATTTCAGAGGATTCTATTTATACAATTCCTGTTTGTTATGGAGATTTGGATTGTGTTGAAGATAGTAGTACAGGAGATATTTGTGTTGATACTAATAGGGAAGTTGTTGTAAGATTAAGTGATGTAACAAATGCTCATATTTCCTCTGAAAGTGATAGTGATTTTCCCATAAAAATATGTTGTAAAGAAATTCCTAGTTGTATTCCTGATTGTACAGTAATAGAATGTGGGCCTGACCCTGTTTGTGGAGTTGAATGTGGTCCTTGTGATACTGGTGCTGGAGAAGTTTGTGATTTAGGAACTGGAACTTGTGTTCCTAGTATTGGTGTTCCTTATTGGGCTGATATGAATGGAGATATGATAAATCAATCAGATTTAAATGATTTAGTAAAATTAATAGCACAAGGTTTAGGGCTTCCTGGAAAAGAGATTAATTACTCGATTTATATAAAAAATGCTTTAGTATTTGATTGGTTATGGCCTGATTATAAAATTTTTACAGCTTCAAGTGAAGAAGAGTTTACAACATGGAGGGCAGGGAAGAATAAGGATGAAGATTTAGCAGAAGGAGAGTATTATTTTGAGATTAATATTGGTGGAATTATTCAAAGTACAAAAGATAATTCAAATAGTGATTACCATTTTTTAACAGTTTCAGATACAGAAAATAATAATCCTCCTGTAGCAAATATAACTTCTCCAAAAAGAGGAGAAGTTTATTTACAAGAAAATAATGTGTCATTTAATCAGACAAGTTATGATATTGATGATTATATAAATTATACATGGAATCTTGATGATGGAATTGAGATAAAAGGAAGTACAAAAGATAATCCTCCTAGTAATTATAGTTTTAATTATACTTATGATTCTAGTGGGAAAAAAGATATTTCTCTTAATGTTCTTGATGAAAGGGGATTAACAGATAGAGATTTGGTTTCAATACTTATCCTTGATGAAGGAGATTATATTTTTGCAGATATTAAAGAACCAGAATTAGAAGCGGTTTTTGAAAATAAATTAGTTAATTTTAATGCGAGTTATACTTATGCTATAAATATTAATAGAACTAATGGGTTAAATATTACTTGTTTAGGAGGGTCTTGCCCTGCTACTACTGCTAATGGAACTGTGATAGACCTTAATGGAATGGTGGGAAATTATAGTGCTCTAAATTTTTCATGGGTTTTTAGTAATGGAGAAACCCATATATATAGTGGCAGTGATGGGGTGCAATTTAAAAAAAGATTTGAAAATGCAGATGAATATACAGCAGATTTAACTGTAAATTTATTATCAAACCATAGTGTAATAAGTAATGCGCAAACAAAATTTAGAATTAGATTAAGAAGTGAATGTACAGATAATGGGGAAAAATTTTGGGATGCTGAGGGAGAATCTCATGATACCTTAATTGAGGCAGGAATATGGTGTGTGGGGGTAGATGGAGTACCATGGGATGGAGTAAGTGGGATTAATGATGATTGCTGTCCAACAGATCTTTTTTGTAATGAAAGTGCTCTTAATCATGGTTGTCAAGATAATCCTGAAATAGAAACTTGGTGTAAATTAAATAATATAAACAGATGTGAGGATTATCCTGATGAAGATAATTGTACTAGTGATTTCTGTAGTAAAGGTGGGAGTGCAGCTTGTGGATCTTTGACTATTTGTAATGGAAATGTTTTAGGTTTTTTAAGTGAGTGTAATGTTCAGTGTGAATGGAATGGAACAAGATGTAGACAAGTTGATAATATAATTCTTACCACTACTCTTGCAGGAGAAAGTGAATCAGTTAGTAAATGTGTATATGGTGTTTCTAGAGGAGATTGTAATGAAGATATGGGAACTATGTGGGTTGATCAATCTGGAGATATGGAATGGAACCAGACAGCATTAGATAAAGTAAAGGTTTATTTAATATCTGAAAGGGGATTAATTGGAGCAAATGATAATGATGCAAGAGTTTTCTTAGATACAGAATGCAATATTAATTCAATATGTATTAGTGAAGAAGGGTATAGAATTTGTGGAGCAAGGTTGAGGAAGCTGGGTTTTTTTGGAGGAATTCATTTGATAATTGCACTTTTTGCAATATCAATTATTTATTATTTTTGGATTTTAAAGGATAAATCAAAGAAGAATAGGAAATAAAGAACCAAATATTTAAATAAAGAGAATCATATAGCATATTAAAATGGGTGATATTAAAATTAAAAGAAGAAATTTGTACTTTATTGGTGCTGTTATAGTTCTTTTAATAGGTATTAGTTTTGTTGCATCATATTCTAGTATTCCAAATCCAGGTCATGGGGGGAATGAAATTTGGATAGAAATTCCTGGTGGTGAAGAGATGACATTACAACAAGCTGTTGATTCAGGAGTTTTTTCACCTTCATTAATGGGAGATGGGATTGGAGGTCCTGTAAAAAATATTAGTTTTGCAAGAGGATATGTGGGAGGCACTACTTGTGCTATATTAACAGATCAAACAGTAAGATGTTGTGGAAGAAATGATCATGGGCAATTAGGAATTGGAGACACTGTTGGAAGAATCAAATTTACTGAAGTTGCTGGACTTTCAGATGTAAAAGAGATTGTAGGAGAAAGACTTAGTTTTTGTGTTTTATTCGATGGATTAGATTCTGGAAAAGTAAAATGCTGGGGATATAATGCGTATGGAAATTTAGGAACTGGCGATACAAAAACAGCATACACCCCTCAATTTGTTCAAGATGAATCTGGAGGAGATTTAACAGATGTAAAAAAAATAGCAAGAAGAACTTCTGTTAAGGCTTATGAATATACTTGTGCTTTATTAAATTCTGGAAAAGTGAAATGCTGGGGATATAATGGAAATGGGCAATTAGGAGTTGGAGATAAAACTTCAAGAACAAAAGCGTCAGAAGTTTCTAATTTAAATGATGATGCAAAAGATCTTAAATTAGGAGGATTTTCATCAGGAGGATTTTCTTGTGCTTTATTAAATTCTGGAAAAGTAAAATGCTGGGGATATAATGGGTATGGGCAATTAGGAGTTGGAGATCAAACAGCTTCATATACTACTCCTCAATTTGTTCAAGATGAATCGGGAGGAGATTTAACAGATGTAAAAGAGATTTATCCAGCTCCTGGTGATCATGGATATGCTTGTGCTTTATTAAATTCTGGAAAAGTAAAATGCTGGGGATATAATGGGTATGGGCAATTAGGAGTTGGAGATACAACTTTAAGAACAAAAGCTATAGAGGTACATAATATAGGAGGAAGTTATCCTAATGCAGTTAAACTTGAATTAATTGGACCATCTACTACTGGAAGTGTTTGTGCTTTATTAGATGATGGAACTATGAAATGTTGGGGGTATAATGGGTATGGGCGATTAGGAGTTGGAGACTCAACTAGGAGAAGTGTTCCTACTGTGGTTGTTGGGATAAATAATGCAAAAGACATACAAGGATTTGGTTATGGAGAACCAGGATTTTATTGTGCTTTATTAGATGATAAAACTGTGAAATGTTGGGGGCATAATGGGTATGGGCAATTAGGAGTTGGAGATACAACCCTTAGAAATACTCCTGAATCTGTAATAGGATTAACTGATGTAGAAAGTATTTTTTGTGGAGGGCAAGGTGGTGGAGGATATGCATGTGCAATAATTAATGGAGGAGCATTAAAATGTTGGGGGTATAATGCGTATGGAAATTTAGGAACAGGAGATAAATCAAACTATTATGTTCCTGCAATTCCTGCTTAAAATGAGTCTAAATAATGAAGATTTGAATTCTTATGAAATGAATCTAAATAATAAAAATTCTAATGCAAATTTAAAGAAAAAGAGATTTAATTATTATGGGATTATTTTAATAATTTTTGTTATTTTAATTATTCTAATTTGGATTTTTATAAATAAAGAAAAACTTCCTGAAGATGAAATATTTGTTTATGAAAATGTAGAATCTCCTGCAGATGCTAATGCTCCTCCTGTTGAAAAAAATCAAATTTTTGTAGTTCCTGGAGAGGTAGAATCTCCTGTAGATGCTAATAATGATCCTTTAGCAGATGTTGAGAATTCTCTGCCTATAGAAGATAATCAAAATTTTGCACTTCATGGAGAGGTAGAATCTCCTGCAGATGCTAATGCTCCTCCTGTTGAAAAAAATCAAATTTTTGTAGTTCCTGGAGAGGTAGAATCTCCTGCAGATGCTAATGCTCCTCCCATGTAATTATTGATTGTAAAAAAGAAGCTATTATATACTTATTCTTTCTATTAAGGTTCAGGGCAATATTTATAAATTGTTTTTGATTAGGAATATAAAATGAGGTATGTTATAATAGCAGTTTTAATAGGATTATTCTTAATTCAGTTTACATTAGCAGATTTCACAGTTCAAGATTCAGAAGTAGAATTAGTTTATGGAAAAGGGGAAAACCTAAGAGGGTGGATAAATATTAGTCTTGATGAAGAACCTGAAAATTCTTTATTAACTGCATTTAATGATGAAATAACTCTTTTAGATTTTTTAAGAAATGCGAGTGCAGATTATGAATGTGTTCCAGAAAGTTGTGGTAAAGATTATGATTTTAGGAATGCAGAAACTGATAAGGTATTTTCCCTAGATTTAGGGCAAAGTAAAACAGTAGGATTAAAAATTCAGGGTAATTTTTCTGAAATTGATGTTATTACTGCTCTTTCATTTAGGGTTTCAAGTAATGCAGAATCAGGTTGTAATCAACCATTAAAGATTAATATTGGAGAAGATGAAGAAATAGAATGGCAATATTTGGGATCTTTAAATGATTTTTCATGCACACTTTCAAGCGGGTGTTTTGATTCTTCAGAAGAAACTTTAGAATATATTCTTGGAACAACACCTTATTGTGAAGAAATTCCTCTTCCTGCAAAACCAGTATTTAGAGTAGGAGCAGATATAATAAAGGGAACTGGAAGTTATGAATTTGATATGGTAGTTTATGATG
>CAZJPU010000030.1:0-12501 GCA_964548105.1 Candidatus Woesearchaeota archaeon
TTATCATCTGCAATTATTTTTGTAAAAATTAAATAATTCTCATTGCCTTCTAAAATTAGATCTTGTGAAAGATTTTTATTTTCAATAAAATCAATTATTTCTTGATTTCCAAGATTATCAATTGAAATATTCCCAATCATATTAATAGAACTCACATTAACAATGTTTTTTGAATAATCATCAAATGTTGTTCCCATAGGAATAAATGTAGCATAAAATAATCCTGCCCAGATCAAAAGAAAGATAGCTCCGAAAATAAGATTTGCAAAAACTCCTGCACCTAAAATAGCCATTTGATCTGTCTTTTTTGCCTTGAAAAAATCTTTATCCTCTTGTTCTACAAAAGCTCCAAAAAAAGGACCTAGAAAAAATATCCCTGTACTTTTAATTTTAACTTTATTATGTTTCATAAAAATACCATGTGAAAACTCATGAACAATTGCAACAAGACCTAATGCTAGAATAAAATATGCAAAGTAAAATGGTGGGAAAAAAGCTTCTACTCCAAAGAGTTTAGGAAAATAAGGAATTACTGGAGCAAGGGGGGGTGCTTTTATTAATTCTGTTAATTGTACTGGATATCTAATATACAGATATGCAGATTTTGCAATTAAATAAATCATTCCAACCATTAAAATATAACCTAAAGAAATTACTATATATTTTAAAAAATTAAGAGTTTTAGTGTATTTTCCACCAATATAATCTATTAATTTAACACCCCATTGAGCTTTGTATAAAAGTCCAAATCCCATTTCTCTTTTCACTTTATGTCTATTTTTATAAAGAAAAAAACCAACTACTAAACCAAATACAACTAAGAATATTAAATCATAAATCCAGAATGGTAGATTAAAAAACGAAAGTTCCATTTTAATTTTTTAAATTCATCTTATTTTTTATTAACCCTCTTTTTTAAAGTCCTGATTTTGGTCAAGGTTTCCTAAAACTCGACTTATTTCTTTCTAATAGGCCTAAACGCTCTTTTCAAACATTTCCTACATCTAATTTTACCTTCAATAATCTTTCTTGGATCTGCACGTATCTTTGCCTTGCATTTTTTACAAACAAACATGTTCTTAAATAATCTTACTTGAGTCACAGGTAGTTTTGTCGCCATTTTAAATTTTTCTTTTAATTATTTTCTGTCCTTCAATATTCCAATACTCTACTTGATCTCCTTCATTAAGTTCTGGTTTTAATTCTTCAGAAATTAAAAGTTCAAGATTATCATAGGTTTCTAAATCCATAATAGTTGCCTTATCTTCTGAAATTGACAATACTTGTGCTTTATTTTTATTAATCATAGGACACTCAAGTCTTTCATGGCCTCCACAAACAAATACTTTCTTTTTTCCATCAATAATGCTTATTGCTTCAATTCTGCATTTAGCATGACCGTGTTTACCAGTTTTACTAATATCATTATTTCTTACAATACAAGGAACTCCATCAACCATAACTGCGACTCCAGATTTTGCTTCTGTACCATTTATAAGTTTAAACGTCATAAAGATTAAATCAAAAAAGCGTTTATAAATGTTTTTGAAAGATATAATTTCTATTATTATAACTAAAACCTTTCCCCCCCAATAATCTTTTAAACCCCCTTTCACAAAACTTATTTATGGAAACTATTAAAAAAAATGATTTTATTGAAATAGAGTTTACAGGAAAATCAAATAACGAAATTTTTGATACTACAAACAAAGAAGAAGCTAAAGAAATAGGCCTTGAAACTGATGTCAAACCCTTTATTGTTTCTGTTGGAAATGAAATGTTACTTAAGGGTCTAGATGAATTTCTTGAAGGTAAAGAAATTGGAAAAAAATATTCTATTCATTTAAGTCCTGAAAAAGCTTTTGGTAAAAGAAATCCCGGATTAATTAAGCTTATTCCTATGAGAATTTTTAAAGAAAAAAATATTAATCCAGTTTCTGGGATGGCATTACAGTTAGATGATAATATTGTAAAAATTATTTCTGTTTCTGGTGGAAGAATAATGGTAGATTTTAATAATTCTCTTGCAGGCAAAGATGTTGATTATGATTTTAAGATTCTTAAAAAAATTATCAATGATAAAGAAAAAATTAATGCTCTACAAGACTATTTTTTTAAACAACAGTTTGATTTTGTGATTAATGAGAAAAAGGTTATTTTTTCTGATAAAAAAATAAGTCCGATAGTTGAAATGATGGCAGAAAAGTTCAAATCAATGACTGGTTTTGATTTTGAAGTTAAAAAAAATGAAGTAAAGGTAGAGGAAAAAGAAGAAAAGCAAGAAAAGCAAGAAGAAGAACCAGATAAAAAATAAACCCTACCATTGAAAAACAACAATAAAACTGCAATAATCTTTAAATATCAATCTTAGTATTCCTGATGATGGAAGAGGACTTTAAAAGAGAAGATTTTGAAAAAGAGAGTTCTAAAGAAAATTTTGAATTTAAAAAATCTACTTCAACATCTGAATCTGATTATGGTTATAAACCAACATCATCTCCCAAACCAAGATATTCAGAACCAGTATCTAATCCTCTTGATTCAATTTCAGAAAAAAGTCCTGAGCTTGCAGAAATAGATAGAGAGTTAGAAGAACTTCTTAAAAGACAACATTCAAAAGTAAAAGTTTTTGGTGTTGGTGGTGCTGGAGGAAATACAGTTAGCAGGATGAGAGAAATAGGTATTAAGGGTGGAGAATTTATTGTTATAAATACTGATGCTCAAGATTTACTATATTGTAATGCAGACCATAAAATCCTTATTGGTAAGGAATTAACAATGGGTTTGGGAGCCGGTAGTAATCCAAAAGTTGGTGAAGAAGCAGCTCATGAATCTGAACAAGATATTAAAAAAATATTATCTGGATGTGATATGGTTTTTGTTACTTGTGGTTTAGGAGGAGGAACAGGAACTGGTGCAGCACCAATTGTAGCACAACTTGCTAAAAAACAAGGAGCATTAGTTATTGGAGTAGTTACTCTTCCATTTACTATTGAAGGAAGAAAAAGAATTGAAAATTCAGAATACGGTCTTGAAAGAATGGAATCAGTAGTAGATACATTAATTGTTATTCCAAATGACAAACTATTAGAAATTGCTCCTGAACTTCCTTTACAAACAGCATTTAAAGTTGCTGATGAAATACTAACTAATGCTGTCAAAGGTACTACAGAACTAGTAACAAAATCAGGTCTTGTTAATCTTGATTTTGCTGATATTAAAACTGTTATGGTAAATGGAGGTGTTTCATTAATGGGTATGGGAGAAGCAGACTCTGCTAATCGTGCTCAAGAAGCTGTAGAAAAAGCACTTTCAAATCCTTTATTAGATGTGGATATTTCAAATTCTACTGGAGCTCTTGTCAATATTATTGGTGGAAATGATATGAGTTTAGATGAAGCAAGGGCAATTATTGCTGCTGTTGGTGATAAATTAAGTCCTGATGCAAGAATGATTTGGGGAGCCCAGATAAGTCCTGAAATGGAAAAATCAATTCGTGTTATGCTTATAATCACAGGAGTTAAAAGCTCTCAAATTATGGGTGGAGAATTACCAACAGAAATTAAAAAACAAATTGAGATGTCTGAAGATTTAGGCATTGATTTCTTGGAATAAATAAGCATACTTTTAATTATCAATCTACATAATAAATTGTGGTGATAAATTTCTTTCAATAAAATTTAAAAACCCTCTTTTCTAATTAAAACCATGTTTGACTTCAAATCATTTTCAAAAAAATGTATTCGTGTTTGGCATCTTTTAAAAAAGCCTGACAAAACAGAATTTACAACAATAGCAAAAGTTAGTGCTATTGGTCTTGCTTTAGTCGGAGCAATGGGGTTTGTGATAAATATGGCTATGATTTTTATAGGATTCTCATAAGAACACCATGACAAAATATTAATTTTAATGTAATTTTTACATATAATGATTTTTAACACAACAATTCCCATAACAAAAAATTTATAAACCCTTATTTTTAAATAATATTAACGGCTTCTAATATTGTTATTAGTTAGCTGGGCAAAATAAGAATGATATATATAATAAAAGTAACAACCAATAAAGAAGATAGAGCTTTAGAATTAATCTCTACAAAAGTTCATAAAAAAGAACTGAGAGTATATTCTTTAGCAAGACCTCACGGCCTTAGGGGTTATATTTTTTTAGAAGCAGAAGATAGAGAATCAGCAGAAGAAGCAGCTTATAATCTTCCGTATGTAAAAGGAATTATTGGTAAAACCGTGACTTATGAAGAAATCAAAAATATGATAGAACCGGTTTTAGAAGAAATTAATATTGAAAAAGGAGACATTGTTGAAATTATTGGTGAACCATTTAAAAAAGAAAAAGCAAAAGTGGTTAGAATTGATAAGTCAAAAGGAGACGCAGTAGTCACTTTATTAGCAGCAGTTGTTCCAATTCCAGTAACTGTAAAAATTGATAATATAAAAGTTATTCGTAGAGAAAAAGAAGAAGGAGAGGGTGGTGAAGAAAAACCTACTGAAGAATCAAAAGAAGAATCAGAAGTACCACTCGGAACTGACGAACCAAAAATCGATGATTATGAAGAACCAACAGGAGGCTTAATACCAGATGATTATTAAATTATTAATTGATGGCGGAGACATGAAACCAGGACCAACTGTAGCTCAGAAATTAGGCCCGATGGGAGTTAATATGGGAAAAGTTATTTCTGAGGTTAATAAAGTAACTCAACAATTTAAAGGAATGAAAGTTCCTGTGGAACTTGATATTGATGAAAAAACAAAAGATTTTACAGTACAAACAAGTTCTCCACCAACTTCTGAACTTCTAAAAAAAGAACTAAACCTAGAAAAAGGGTCTAGTGATCACAAAAACATGAAGATGGGAAATGCGTCTATTGAAGATATTATCAAAATTACAAAAGTTAAATATCCAAATATGCTTGAAAAAAGTTTTAAAAACGCAATAAAATCTATTCTTGGAACTTGTGCTAGTATTGGGATTCTTGTTGAAAACACAGAGCCTAATGAACTTATTCAAGAAGTAAACAAAGGAAAATTTGATAAAGAAATTAATGATCAGCTTTCAGAAACTAATCCTGAAAAAAGAAAAAAATTAAATGATTATTTTACTGAAATAAAATCAGAACAAGATAAGAAGATAGAAGAAGAAAAGAAAGAAGCTGAAGAAGCAGAGGCTAAAAAAGCAGAAGAAGCTGCAGAAGCAAAGCCTGGCGAAGAAAAAGCAACTACAGAAGAAAAACCTGAAGAAAAGAAAGAAGAACTTAAAGAAGAAAAGAAGAAATAATTTTCAATTAACAATCTTTATAAATACATCAAATCTATTAAATTTATTAAATTTAAGGGGCTGTGGGCTAGTCTGGTTATGCTCCGAGCTTTGGGAGTTCGTGACCCAGGTTCAAATCCTGGCAGCCCCATTTTAATAATAGAAACCTTTAAAACATAACTTTAGAGAATAATATTAGAATAAACCAAAAAAAATGCCAAAAACAAAAAAAGTAAAAGCAGCAGGAAGATTTGGAGTAAGATATGGGCGTAGAGTTAGAGTTAAAATCGCAGATATAGAATCTTCTCAGAGAAAAAAACAAAGCTGTATTTTTTGCACCGGAACTGCAAAAAGACTTTCAAAAGGAATTTGGAAATGCAATAAATGCAATAAAAAATTTACAGGGCATACATACTATCTTCCAAAAAAAGAAGAATAACTTTAAATACCTTTAAAAATATTTAAAAACATGGCAACCTACAAATGTTTCCAATGCGGGAAAAAAACTACTAGCAAAACTTTAGAAAAAAGATTTCTTTGTTTTAATTGTGGTTCTAAGATTTTTTACAAACCAAGAAAGCATATTGTAAAAATAAAGGCAGTTTAATCAAAGCAATTAATATCAGAAATATTAATTTAATCTAACTTCCTAAAAGATATGGAACCAACACATTTCCTAAACCTTAAAATAAAATAAAGATTAAAATGGAATTTGATAAAAAAACACAGGAAAAAATAAAAGAATTACAAGGTTTTGAACAAAACTTACAATCATTACTAATGCAAAAACAAGCATTTCAAATGGAGCTTTCTGAAACTGAAAACTCTTTTTCTGAAATTAAAAATTCTAAAGATGATGTTTTCAAAATGGTTGGACAAATAATAATTAAGGCTGATAAGAAAAATGTTGAAGAAGAACTAATAAAGAAACAAGAACTTCTTTCTTTAAGATTAAAATCTATTGAAACTCAAGAATCAAAATTAACAAATGAACTTGAAACAGTACGAAAAGAAGTAATGGAAAAAATAAAGTAAATTTGTATATTTCTTAACCAATTATCGGTAATATTAATTGAAGATGATTCTTATTGATTTACCACAGAAATCTTTATAAACTTAATAGAACATTTCTTAGATATGGTGTTTGATAAAATAAAAAAAGCTTTTGGTGGCAAAGAGGAAGAACCAGAATACATTGAAATTGATTTAGGAAGAGAAGTTAAAAAAGCTAAGGTTATTGTAAGGCCCTTTGTTCTTAAAAGTTTTGAAGATATAAATACCATAATTAATAGCTTGAGGGAAGGATATACAATAGCAGTTATTGATATTAAACCCTTAAAATCAAAAGATATTATTGAATTAAAAAGAGCAATCTCAAAAATCAAAAAAACAGCAGATGCTTTAGAAGGAAATATTGCAGGATTTGGAGAAAACATTATTATAATAACTCCTCAATTTGCAGATATTTATAGGCCTAAGGAAAGATTATCTGCAGCCAAAGATATTATGAAAGAAGAATAATTTTTATTAATTCTTTCTATACCTTATTTATTATAATCTATCTTCAGATTCTTTTTCAATATATTTTCTTATTCCCCAAGTTAGAGAACCAACAATCGCTCTTGCTTTCAAACCTAGTTTTTTAGATTTTAATATGCCTATAAGTTTTTGTGCATCAATTAATTCACCTTGGATCCAATCATTAATCTCCCTAATAGAATAAGGATCATTGCATAATTCATCAATAGAGGTTGAATTAGGAATTGCCTCTCTTGGAATAAATATAATGCCTTTTTGTAATTCTTCAGTTAAGTCTCTAACTGCATAAGCTCTTCCTTGAAGTTGTGCTAACTCTGGAACATCATTAGACCTAATTCTTGAAGCTGCTGAAATAAAAGCTATATCTTGTGGAACTCCAAAAGAGTTTTTGTATAACTCTGATAATTCTGCTTGAGTTGAAATAACTCTATTTAATCTTCTTTTGTTTTCATAGGACATAGCATCTAAAAATTCCCCTATCCCCTCTCTGATATCAAATCTTCGATAATCCCAAAGATCTCTTACTGTTCCTCTAAGAAGGATTCCTAAATCAGATTTTGGATATTTTTCAGATTCCATAGCCCCTTTTAAATCAGTTACTAATTCTGGAAATGATTGATATTCAGTTGGTAAAGGATAATCTCCATCTGAAATATCATCAACTCTTCTACAAAAATGATAAGCAACATGAGATCCTGGCATTAGTCCTACCATCCTTCCTGGTAAAAGTCCTGTAATAGGATCAAATGTAGAAGCAGCATAAAGAGCAGTAGATATTACTTCATGTTTTGGATTTTCTGCTGAAGTAATCATGTATTCTTGTTGCCAATCAGATAGATTATTCCAAACAAAATCTGAAATATTCTGTCTCCAATCAGGTAGATTCTTCCGAACAAAATCCGCAATCATTAATAGATTTATTTTATTAACTTTAAAAAATTATTGTTTAAAATAGCTAACTGAGATTCATACCAAACGCTGGGATTTAACGAAGTCGCCGAAGGCGATTTGGGTGGAGGAGTCTGCAAGACTTCGGAACCGTTAAATTCCTGTTAGTTTCCCTCGCTAGAGGTTGGATTTTAGTGCAACGTTCGGCGAAGCCGAAAAATCCAAAGTTGAGAAATGGCAAAACTAGCATTTAGCAAAAAACATCATAAAAAAGAATAAAAACCATAATCCTGCAAATATGTAAGTAATTACTGCCAATGTTGTTTTTTTTGATTTATCCCAATTTGTTTTTTTTGATATTAAAATATTTAAAATAATAACAATCAAAGGAACAGATAACCATCTTGTAATTAATAACCATGCAGGTAAATTTGAAATACACATATTATTGTTTATGATATAGGATATATAAATATTTTGCCAATTGCCAATTGAAACTAACTATATAATAGGAGAAATGAAAATTACCATTAACAAACACATATATAATAGGAGAAATGAAAAATATTATATACTAAACATATCATTTTTATTAAATGGCAATATATTATCATTTAAACAATCCTGCAACTGATAGTCAGGTGCAAGATCTATCTGAGTTTCTATCTGAATTTGGATTTCATCCAAGAAGTGAAAAAAATCCTAGAGATTTAAATAAAGGGCATTGTCAGGTTACATTTATTCCACGAACCGAACCTCGAAAAATTCAGTTTGGACTTAATGAAGGAGAGATTGAATTTTCTGATGAGCAAAAGATATTAGATAGATTTGGAGAAGTATTACATCCTGCTTCCTGGAGTGTAGATACCTTAGATCCTAGTAAACACGCTAAAATATATGATTTTAAAGGAATTCCCTTAAGAGAAGGATCTATTGATCGAGAAAAATATTAGATTTATATACTTCTCCTATTATATGTACTTATTCTACTCTACAAAACAAACAAAAATGAAAATATTATATATTGATTCCAAACAGAAGAATCTTAATACTAAAATTAGTAAAGAAGAGATTCTTAAACTTCCAAAAAAACTCTTTTTAGCATATTCTTTACAATATAAAGATTTAGCAAATGAAATAAAAAAACAGCTTCTTACCTATAATATTAAAATAGAAAAATACGAACAAGTACTTGGATGCTCAAAAATCAATACAAAACTTCCTGTTTTTCTTATTTCAACAGGAAGATTTCATGCAATCAACCTTTTTTTACAAGTTCCAGAGGTTTATGTATTAGAAGGTAATATAATAACCAAAGTTTCAAAAAAAGAAATTGAAAAAGTAAATACAAGAAAAAGAACTGCTCTGATTAAATTTTTAAGTGCTGAAAATATTGGAATATTAGTTTCTACAAAACCTGGTCAAGAAAACTTAAAGCAAGCACTTGCCTTAAAAAAAAAACTTAAGAAAAAATCAAAGCAAGCACAGGTTTTTCTTACAAATAATATTAATATAGGAGAATTTGAAAACTTTCAAATTGATTCTTGGGTAAATACTGCTTGTCCCGGCCTTGAAAGAGATAATTCTAGTATTATTAACATAGAAGATTTACCTAAGCTATAATTCTTATATGATAGAGATATAAAAAGAAAGTGAACACACTAACTAAAAAAATTTAAAAATAAAAAAGAAAAAAAAGAAATTATTCTTTTGCAATCTCAAAAATAGATTTTAATGCAACAATTATTGTAGTAGGTACAAATAGTACTAACAATGCATCAAGAATGCCTGATAACGCACCGCCTACAAAAGCAACATTTCCTAAGATCGAAAGAGCAGCTGGTCCCATATATGCAACAATTACTATTGATAATGCTGCTAATAAGAATTTTGAACTTTCACTATTGGTTATATTAAATAGACCGACCAAGATTCCAATGATTACTAATAATCCAAGGATAATTTCTGAAGTTGATCCACTTAGATTAAACGCTCCTAAGACTATTGCAAGGATTACTCCAATTAGAAAAGACCATGCTCCTAATTTATTACCTTTTACTTTTTTAGCCACTTTTAACACCTCCTTTTATTATTTTATAAGATAGATTATTAACGATAATTGCTATTATAAATCTTTTTATATTACAAGTGGAGTTAAAATCTCCTGTTGCTTACAGCGTCGATAAAAAAGATTAGAAAATCTAAAATTTTCTATATTTTAATGCTTAATAATATATTTTTAATAATAACAAACTTTATAAACTGTTATAACTACAGAATTATAACAAAATGAAAACGAAAATACTATCATTATTTTTATTGACGCTGATTTCATGTTTAGTAGTAGTAAGTGCAGCTTCAACTTTTTCTGTTTCAACAAACACTTTAACTTTTGAAGAACTTGATGATTCAAAAACTTTTACAATAACACCTGATAATCCTAATTCAGATTATGAAGTTATTACTCCAACAATTCTTGATGATGAAGGAAACACAATACAATTAAATGTTCTTGGTAATTTAATGGGTATTAGTTCTGTAGAAATAATAACAATTAATACAACTGAGAATTATGATGATTTAACAATAGGAAATACTTATGAAGGAGATATAGTAGTAAATGATATAAACAACTCTACTGAAACAGAAACAATAGCTGTTAGTTTTGTTCCTACTTTTTGTAAAGATGGAGAAGCTAAAACTTCTGATTTTGAACTTTCAATAACAGATTTTAGTATTAATAATGATGATGGTGATGATGAAGATTGGAGCCCATTAGATAAAATAACTCTAGAGATTGAGGTTTCTAATGAAGGAAATGAAAAAGTTAAAGATGTAATGGTAGAAATTGACTTATTTGATCCTGATGGAAAAAGTATTATTAATGATTTTGAGTTTATGAATAGTGATGAAGAACAAATAGATCTTGGAAGTATTGATGATGGAAATGACGAAACTGTAGAATTTGAGTTTAAAGTACCTACAGATTTTGAAGATGATACTTATAGACTTGTTGTTAAAGTTTATGGAGATAAAGAAGGAGAAAAAGAAGTTTGTACTTCAAAATCTACAGAATTAGATAACACTTATTACCATGAAATTAATGGAGAAAGAGAAACAGATGAAGAAAAACATATTGTTGTAAATAATATCCATATTTCTCCTGAAACTGCTCAATGTGGAGAAAGAGCACAAGTTTCTGCAGAAGTTTATAATATTGGAGATGAAGATTATGAAGATCAAGTTAAAGTAACTCTTGAAATTAAAGAACTTGGAATTGAATTAGAAAAGACAATAAGAGAAGATTTTGATCAAGGAGATTCTTCACCTGTTGAGTTTGATTTTGATATTCCAGAAGATGCAGATGAAAAAGCTTACACTTTAGAATTTAGAACTCATTATGATTACAATGATAGACATGATGTTTATGAAATTGTTTCTGATGAAAAATTCACTAACTTTGAATCATTATTTAAAGTACAAGGTGGTTGTGAAGAAGAAGTTGTTGAAGTTTCAGATGTTCAGATAAGTCCTGATTTTGATTCAGAAACACCAGAAGCAATTGCAGGAAAACAAGTTATTATTCAAGCAACATTAAGAAATACAGGAGATTTAAGAACAACTTATACTACTTCAGTTTTTGGAAATAGTGCTTGGTCAAGTTTAGTGGCAATAGACCCTACAACAGTAGTTTTAGAATCTGGAGAATCAAGAGATGTTAGCATAATCCTTAAAATCGATGAAGATGCACAAGGAGATAAAGAATTTACAATAAGAACATCTTATGATGGTGAAACAAAAGATCAACCAGTACTTGTTCCTGTTGAAGAAAAAGAAGTTCAAGGAGAAGCATTTGTAAATCACTTGAAAACAAACTGGTTTATTTACTTAATAGTTATCATAAACATAATCTTAATCATAGCAATAATTGCTGTGGTTAGAAGAATGCTTTCACCTAGACCAGCATTATAATTTTTTTTATTTTTTATAAACTCTTTTAAAATCTTATTTTATAATTCTTATATATTTTTATCTAGTTGTTCTCTTAGTTTATGAAGTATTTGAATTGAGAAAATAACAATCATTTAATACTAATTATTTTATTAGTTTAGGATTCTTAAGAACTCATTATACCTACTTCTTATCCACACTAGCTCAACTTTAACCTCTTAACTACTTTCATACCAATACTATATTTTTCTTCTATAAAGACTGCTATAAACCCTATTAAATAACCTATAATTGCTCCTGCAAAAACATCTGATAGATAATGAACTCCAAAATAAACCCTTGAATAAGCTACTAAACACGCAAAAATCAACCATATAGACTTAAACCTCTTAAATTCCTTGTTTAAAATTGGAAGAGCAGAAAAAACCAATACTGCTTGAAAACTAGGAAATGAAAAATTCCAACTAGTAAAACTGTTTCCCAAAAAGTGAAATACAATTCCTAATACTGAAACAATATCTTCTTGAAACGGCCTAGGCCTTTTAATTAAAATTTTTAAACCATAACTAATTGCAAGTGCAAAAAAACTGCTTAACCACAATGGAAAAATCCATCTTCTTTTATGTTCTTTCCATAAAAACAAAGTCGTTAAAAAAAAGAAAATAATAAAAACATTGCTTGCAAAAGTAACACTTAAAAAACAATAATCTAATAAAATATTTCTTGTTTTTTCAATAATTTTAATTATTAATAAATCATATGAGAATATTATCACACACAAAACAATTGATAAAACTAAGGCAATCATTCCTCTTTTTTCCATAGATTTTGTAATGAAAATCTATTTAA
>CAZJPU010000031.1:0-12157 GCA_964548105.1 Candidatus Woesearchaeota archaeon
TTCTTTATTATTGAGAAAAGTAGAAGAATTTGTTAAAAAAGATGAGAATAGATTAAAATTTACTAATAAAAAACAGCTTATTGATATTGCTGTTTTTGAGTTTTTGAAAGAAAATGGAGAAAAAGCTTAAAAATGAGAATTAATATAAATAAACAAAAAAAATTAGCATTGTTCACCCTCTTTTTGTTATTGGGAATTTTTTTAATAGTTTTGGTTATAGCTTATCCTATTTTAGATTCTGGAATTAAAGATTATTTCGATGAAGACCAGTCTCCTACATATACTTATAATTTTACTCAAAATGTGACTGGTTCTATAACTGGTGATTTAGTATTTTCTATTGAAGCGATTAATTCTAGTGCTCATAGTTTTGGTAGTGTTTCAGATTATGGTTGGATAACAATAAATACAAGTTCCGGAATAATGACTTTTGATTCAACTAAGGATAATGAAACTGGAAATTTCACAATTTCAGTACATGTTCTTGATTCATCAGAACAAGGGACTACTGTTGCTTCTAATTTTTTTGTTAATGCAACAAATGATGCACCTAATTTCACAAATATAGAAAGTGAATATAATTTAACACAAGAATTAGAGTTTAGTGAATATGTTAATGCAACAGATGAACTTTCAGAGAGTCATTACCCTTTGATATTTAATGTAACTTGGCTTAGTAATTGTAGTCATGCAAGTTGGAGTAATCGGGATAATTGTACTCTTCTTAGTTTTCTTAACTCTACTAATGTTTCAGGTTTGATGAATTTTACAGCTGTGAAAAATGATGTTGGAACTTATTATGCAAATATCTCTGTAACAGATTCAGGAGAAAACTATACTTGTACTTCTGGTTATTGTGATTCTAGTTATTCACAAAATCAGACTACATATTATTCTCAAATAATTAATTTTAATGTTTTTTCATATTTGGATATTAATGTTTCTGATTGTCAAAATCTAGTTTTTCAGGAGAATTCTTCTAATACCTGCGAGATTAATATAACTACAAGGGAAGAAAGTAATTTGTTAAATATTTCAAGTAATGCTTCTTTGAGAAATTTTCAAGCTAGTGTTTTTAATTCAAGTTGGTTTTATATTTTTAATCAGACTTATTCGTCTAATTATACTCTTACACTTTATATTAATGCAACTCCGGGTAGAACTGAAGTTGGTAATTGGACAGTTAATTTTTCAGCAATAGATATTACTTCTAATGAAACTGATTCTGAGTTAATTTATGTTTATGTTAATAGGACTTATAACAGTGTTCCAGATCTTGTAGATATTGAAAATACGAATACTTCAATAGACTATCTTACAAGAATTAATATTACTGTTTATGATGATGATTTTCTTATTCCAGATAAAAATACTAGTTCTGGAGGGTATAATGAAACAATTAATTTTACAGTTGTTGTTTTAAATCAGTCTGATTTAACTCAAGAATTAACTATAGATGGTTTTGATCTTGAAATTATTGATATGCCTATTTCTGGAACTAATACAACTGATGCAAAAATAGAATTTATGTCAAATGAGAGTGAGGTTGGAGATTATACTATTAATATAACTGTTAGAGATGAAGCAGGGGTTAAGGATATGGATTTATTTAATTTAACTATTTTTAATAATCTTCCTCCTGAATGGGTTGAGCCTTTACAGACAATATTTATTATTTATGAAGATAATAATACTTATTTAAATTTAAGCCAGAATATTACAGATGATAATAATGTTACTATAACTTTTTCATATACTAATGATACAGATTTTTCATCTTTTAGTTTAACAAGTAGTGGGATTATAAATTTCACATCTGTAGATGAGGATGTTGGGCAACATTTGGTTAGTGTAACAATTAGTGATGGATATGTAACAAATACAACAATATTTAATTTTACTGTGTATAATCTTAATGATACTGTTTATATTGAAAAACCAATTCAGCAAACTAGTATTATTAATGCTGCAATAGATGAAAATTCAAATATTAATTGTACAGAAGATAATATGACCACAATTTATTTGTGGATTCAGGATGATGATTTTAAGATTCCTTCTGGACAAAAAAGTTTTTATGATGAAAATTTAACTGTAAATTTAACAATTGAAGGAAATAATCTTAATTTATTTCAATTTATAGAAAATACTGCTTTTCCTCCAGCATCATATACAGGTGAGAATAGAAGCCAGTATTACGCAATATTTACTCCAAATAAGTCTGATATTGGTTCTTATAATATAACAATAAATGTTAGTGATAACAGTGATTTAATTGATACCCTAAGTTTTAATCTGACTGTTCTTGAAATAAATCATGATCCTGTTCTTATGGATTTGGAAAATCAGAGTTTAGCAGTAAATGAAAGTTTTTATTATAGAATTAATGCAACAGATATTGAAGATGGAAGTTCAGATGCTTTTGTGCATAATCTTACATTTAGTTATAACTTTTTATATGGTGATGATTTTATTAATAATGATGAAAGCATTTTTAATACAACAAGCGGAGAATTAAACACTAGTTTTAATTCATCAGGAACTGGAAAATATCATATAAATATAACTGTTAATGATTCTAATGGGAATGAAGATTTTGGCAGTTTTTGGATTAATGTATATGGTTTTCCAGTTATTAATTATCCATTAAGTTCTGCTATATATAGTTTGACAGAAAATATAACTTCTAATTTAATTTTTCGTCTTAATCATAGTGTAGGTGATAATTTAACATATCTATTTTATATTGAAGATAAAAATATTAGTTCTTTGAGATATAATATTAGTTATTATGGAAATAATACAAATCTAACCTGGGAATTTACACCAAATCTTACAGATGAAACATCAAATGCTAACTTGATATTGGTTGCATATCCTTCAGCCCCTAATTTTATAAATAAAACTTCTTGGAATATAACTCAGCGCTGGAATTTAACAATAGCTCATGTTAATGATGAATTAGAATTCTTAGGGTTAATAGGGGGAGCTGACCAAAGGATAAGTGGAGTCTCGTCTCAATCAATAACTTTATCAGATTATTTTCAGGATAATGATGCTGCAGATTCTAAATATAATCAAACAATTGGATTTACATACACTCTTTTAAATTCTAGTAGTGGCACAATAACTGTGACTATGACTAACTGGACAAATGGCAGTGTTCCTAGTATTGTTTTTTCAGCTAGTTCTTATAGTCTTGCAAATTATAGTGTTACAGGTTATGAATATAATGAATCAAATTCTTTACAAATAATAAGGAATGTAACAAGCAATAATTTTACTATTGAATTAAATGTTAGTTCAGGGGAGGAAGATGGTGGAACTGTAGAAGTGATAAGGTCTGGAGGTTCTTCAGTAACTTATGTTCCTATAGCATTTAAATTAATAACTCCAGATGAGGTGAAGTGCAATATAAATCAAAAAATAATAATTCCTTTGAAGCTTAGTAATACAGGTAATTTTCTTTTTAAAAATATAACTCTTTTTGCTTCTGTTTTTCAGGAAGGTGAAGTATATGATGATGTCCAAATTTCTTTGGATAGAAAACATTTTGATTCTCTTTCTCGTGATAAAACTGAAAATTTAACATTAACCTTGTATTTTTTAGGAAATAAAACTGGCACTTATAGGATTATTATAAATGCAAGTTCTCAAACTCCAGTATATCATGATTGGGCAGAGATTTACATTGATTTACAGAAGATGAATTCGTCTGATCTTGAGAAATTATTATTATTTGTAGAAGAATTTATTGTTGAGAATCCAGAATGTATAGAGATAAGGGAAGTTGTAGATGAAGCTAAAAATGATTATGATAAAGGGGATTATGTAAATGCAGAACTAAAATTAGAACAGGCAATTAGTGCATGTAAAGATTCTATAACTCAGGTTCGTCTTCCTGTTTATAAACCTTCAATTCCGTTTGGAATTGAAGAATATATGATTATAATTAGTGCCTTTGCTTTATTTTTTGGGTTGTTTTATTACTTTATTAAAAGAAGGAGATTTCATAAAAAACTAGTAAAAGAAAAAAAACAGGTTCCAAAACGTAATAGTTTTTATAGGGAATAAAGGGCTTGTTATTTGATATAAAATAGAAAATTTAATAGAAAAAATCAAGAGAAAACTTAAAAAATAAAAAATATTAAGATTCTCAGATATTTTAAAGATTTTTAATTTTATCGACGATAAAATCAATTTTTTGATAGAAAGGTTTTTAAACTAAAATAACTCTAAAATAATAAGATTTTGGGATTTTTAGACCTTAAAAATTTAACAAAATGATGATAATTAAACGATAGTTTTATTAAAACAAAATTTAAGTTAGGAAAAAAAGAAATTAAAATGGCTCAAGAAAAAAATGATTATTCTGCTGGAAATATAAAAGTACTTGAAGGATTAGAAGGAGTTAGGCGAAGACCTGCAATGTATATTGGTGGTACTGGTAAGGGTGGGCTTCATCATTTAGTTTATGAGGTTGTTGATAATTCTGTAGATGAGTGTTTAGCAGGGTTTTGTACAATTGTAGAGATAATTATTAATAAAGATGGTAGTGTGACTGTTAAAGATAATGGTAGAGGAATTCCTGTTGAAAAACATCCGGTTCATAAAAAATCTGCTATGGAGATTGCTTTAACAAAATTACATGCAGGTGGTAAATTTGAAAAACATGCTTATCAGATTTCAGGAGGATTACATGGAGTAGGAGTAAGTGTTGTAAATGCTTTATCAACAAAATTAATAGCAATAGTAAGAAGAAATGGTAAGAAATATAAGCAAGAGTATAAAATTGGAAAACCACTTTACCCAGTTAAAGAATTTGGAACATGTGATAAAGCTGAAAATGGTACTGAAATAACTTTTTTTCCAGATAAAGAAATTTTTTCAACAACAGATTTTGATTCTGCAGTATTAAGAAAAAGATTGCAAGAAATAGCATTTTTAAATCCTGTAAAAATTGTTTTAAAAGATGATAAGAGGGGTAAAAAAGAAGTTTTTCATTATAAGGGTGGTTTAACTGAGTTTGTTGACCATATAAATAAAAACAAATCAGTTTTACATAAACCTATTTATTTTAAAAAACAAGAAGATTCTAATGTTGTAGAAATAGCTATTCAATATACCGATAGTTATAATGAGAATATTTTTGGATTTGTTAATACTATTAATACTACTGAAGGTGGAACACATATCTCTGGTTTTAAAACTGCTTTAACAAGATCAATTAATGATTATGTTACAAAAAAAGGAATGTTAAAAAATGAGAAATTAAGTGGGGATGATACTCGGGAAGGGTTGACTGCTGTTATTAATCTTAAGATGAGTGAACCTCAATTTGAAGGACAGACAAAAACAAAACTTGGAAATTCAGAAATGAAGGGTATTATTGATTCAATGGTTAGTGTTGCATTAACAGAATTTTTAGAAGAAAATCCTAATATTTCAAATAAAATTGCACAAAAAGTTGTTGCAAGTGCAAAAGCAAGAAATGCTGCTAAAAAAGCACGAGATCTTGTAAGAAGAAAAACCTCTTTAGGAGGGTTATCTGGTTTACCTGGAAAATTATCTGATTGTAGTAGTAAGAAACTTGAAAAAACTGAAGTATATATTGTTGAGGGAGATAGTGCTGCAGGTTCAGGAAAAATGGCTCGTGATAAAGAATTTCAGGCAATACTTCCACTTAAGGGTAAAATATTAAACGTTGAAAAATCTAATCCAACAAAAGCACTTTCTTCTGAAGAGATTGTTAATTTAATTACTGCGATTGGAACTGGAGTTAAAGAGAATTTTGAATTAAAGAAATTAAGATATGGAAAAGTAATAATTCTTACAGATGCAGATGTTGATGGACAGCATATTGCAACATTATTATTAACTTTCTTTTTTAGATATGTTCCAGAATTAATAGAAAACGGAAATATCTATATGGCAGTTCCACCTTTATATAGGGTTAGAAAGAAAAAAGACTATTATGTTTATTCAGAGGATGAATTAAAAAAATTATTTACTAAATTAGGTGGAAAAGCAGATGTTCAAAGATTTAAAGGATTAGGAGAAATGAATGCTCAGCAATTATGGGATACTACCATGGATCCTAAGAAAAGAATATTAAAAAGAATAACAATTGAAGATGCTGTTCTTGCTGATGAAACTTTCTCAATGTTAATGGGTGATGTTGTAGGTCCTAGAAGAAAATTTATTGAAACAAATGCAAATATTGCAGAGGTTGATATATAAGATGACAGATAATGAAGGTAATGAAGGTAATGAAGATAAAGAAGTTCAAGAAACTTTAGAGGGTAATGAGGTTAGTGATAATGGTGATGATAACAATGGTAATGGCAACGGGAATGGTAATGGCAATGATAACGATACTAATGTAAATGGTAATGGCAACGGAAATGGTAATGGCAATGATAACGATACTAATGTAAATGGTAATGGCAACGGAAACGACAATGATAATGGGAATGGTAATGATACTAATGTAAATGGCAATGGTAATGGCAATGGGAACAGCAATGGTAATGGGAATGGTAATGGGGAAGTTGAACATTTAGAAAAAACTGAACTTAATTTTAAAGATTTAGATGAAGATAGGGTTTTAAATTCAAGAATTTCTCATGAAATGAAAAAAGCATATATTGATTATGCAATGAGTGTTATTGTTGGAAGGGCATTACCTAGTATTGAAGATGGATTAAAACCTGTTCATAGAAGAATTCTTTATGCAATGAAATTAATGGGATTAGAAAAGGGAATGACTAAAAAATCCGCTAGAATTGTTGGAGATACTATGGGAAAATTCCATCCACATGGAGATATGGCAATTTATGATGCAATGGTTAGAATGGCACAAGATTTTTCATTAAGATATCCTTTGGTTCTTGGTCAGGGTAATTTTGGTTCAATGGATGGAGATAATGCCGCTGCTTCTAGATATACTGAAGCAAAACTTACTAAGATTTCTATAGAATTATTACAGGATATTGATAAAGAGACTGTAAGGTTTACTCCTAATTTTGATAATTCATTAAAAGAACCGATTGTTCTTCCTGGAAAACTTCCAAATCTTTTAATTAATGGAAGTAGTGGAATAGCGGTTGGAATGACAACAAATATTCCTCCACATAATTTAGTTGAAGTTTGTGATGCAATAATTAAAGTAATAAATAAACCAAAAACAGATCTTGACGAATTAATGGATATTATTATTGGTCCTGATTTTCCAACAGGAGGTCAGATTGTTGCAGAAAATTTAAAAGAGTTATATGAAAATGGAAAAGCAAGTTTTGTAATTCGAGGAAAAATAACAACTGAAGAAAGAAATAATAAAGAGTATATTGTTATAACTGAAATTCCTTATCAAGTAAATAAGGCAGATCTTGTAAAACAAATTGCAGATCTTGTTAGAGATAAGAAATTATTAGATGTTTCTGATCTTAGAGATGAATCAAGTAAGGGAAAAGTAAGGGTAGTTATTGAATTAAAAAAAGGAGCAAATTCTCAGTTTACTATTAATAGGATTTTTAAGTCAACAAGACTTCAGAATAGATTTGATGCTGTTTTAGTTGCTTTAGAAGCTGGAATTCCTAAAACTTTTAGTTTAAAGAGAATGATAGAATCATATATTAAATATAGAAGAAGAATTGTTAGAAAGAGAACTGATTTTGATTTAAGAAAAGCAGAAGCACGAGAACATATTGTAAAAGGATTATTAATTGCTTTAAAAAATTTAAATTCTATTATTGAAACTATTAAAAAAAGTAAAACAACTGCTGATGCATCAGAAGCATTACAGAAAAAATTTAAACTTAGTAGGAAACAAGCAGAAGCTATTTTAGATATTACATTAAAACAATTAACTTCATTAGAACATGAAAAGTTAAAGAAAGAAGAAAAAGACCTTTTAGAATTAATTAAAAAGCTTAGTGCAATACTTGGAGATGAAGGAGAAATATTAAAGATAATTAAATCAGAATTAAATGAAATAAAAAAGAGTTATGGAGATAAAAGAAGAAGTCAGATTATTAGAACTATTAAAGAGATTAATGAAAAAGATCTTGTTCAGAAAAAAGATGTTATAATTACAATAACTGATAAAGGATATATTAAGAGAATGCCTTTTAAGATTTATAATGAGCAAAAACGTGGGGGTAGGGGAGTTATTGGTGCAGAACTTACAAGCGAAGATTATGTTAAACAATTAATAACTTGTTCAACTCATGACCATTTGTTATTATTTACTGAACGTGGTAGATTATTTTGGTTAAAAGCATATAAAGTTCCTGAAACTCAAAGATATGGAAAAGGTCAGGCAATAGTTAATTTATTAAATATTAAGGATGATAAGATAACAAGTGTTATTGCTGTTAAGAAATTTGAAGATCATTTGTTCATGGCAACAAAAAAAGGACATGTGAAGAAAATTAGGCTTGAAATGTTTGCAAAACCAAGAAATTCTGGAGTAAGGATAATTAACCTTCCCATGGATAATAGTGATAGGGTTGTTGGTGTTTCAAGAATAAAAGATAAACAAGAAGTAATGATGATGAGTGCAAAAGGTCAGGCAATAAGGTTTAATTCTGATGAAGTTAGAGATATGGGTCGTGCAAGTTATGGGGTTAATGGGATTAGGATTAAAGATGGGGATGAGGTAGTAAGTTTGGAGATTGTAGATGATCCAAAAGATTCAATATTAACAATAACTGAAAAAGGTTATGGAAAAAGAAGTACAATTGAAGATTATCGTAAAACCGGTAGAGCTGGAAAAGGAGTAATTAATCTTAAAGTTGGAGAAAAAACAGGCAATGTTGTAAGTACAATAAATGTTAATAATGGTGCTAATTTTGTTGTTTCAACACAAAAAGGTATTGTTATTAGAACAAGTGTAAAAGGTATAAGAGTTATGGGAAGAGTAACACAAGGTGTAAGAATAATAAAACTACAGCATGGTGATAGAGTTAGTGATATTGCTAAATTAATTGATGATGAAGATATTAGAGAAGAAGTTGAGGGTGAAAGTGGTGGTGACGGTGAAAAAAAATAAGTGAGTATTTATTCCTTAGCAATCTTCCACATTAACTCAAAATAATTTTTATAACCTTTTGTTAGTTCTTTGTTTTTAATAACTATTGCAATAGGTTCTGCTGCCCATAAAATAATTGCAGTTTTATCTTGATAAATATTGACTGCAACAGGATTTTCATATTTTTGTGGTAGATATTTTATTTTTGCTAAAGGAATTCTTTTTATTTTTTTATCTGTTGCAATAATCCTTGATTTTATTTTTTTTGCTTTTCTTTTTTTGTCATACCAATGAAAGTAGAACTGTAAAATTTCGTAGGCTTTTGGACTTGCTCCTAGAATAAGAATTTCTTTAGAATTTAATTGGTCTTCAAAAACAGTTTTTAATCCTTCTTTTCCTTTATAGAAATTGGTTTCTTCTTTTTGTTTTGTTAATGTATATTTTTGTTGAAGTTCTTGAACTATTGGTGAGATTAAATTTTGTTTTTCTTGAATTATTTCTAGAAATCTATTTGGATTTGAAGCTTGGAAAAGTTTTCTATTATTTTGAATAATATGACCTATTAATCCTTTTTTTATTAGCATCTCTGTTGTGTCATATATTGTTCTTCTATGTAGTCCTGTTTTTCTTGAAATTTGTCCTGCTAGTGCTGGGCCTAAGTCTATTAAAGCTAGATAAACCTTTGATTCATTTCCGGTTAAACCTGCTTGTTTTAATTGCTCTTCCATGTTTTTATTTAGTTTTTGGAGGTTTTTATTTGTTTCTATTTGAGGTGATAGTTATCACCTCATAAAATTAAATATGTGTTTTGGATTTTTTAATAAATAATGTAAGGGGGTATTGTTAAGAATGGCACATAAAATAACACAAATTGATGCAAGAAGGGTTCCAGAATTAAATGGAATGACTCAATCTAGTTTTAGAGGATTTCTTAGATGGCCTCATGATAAAAAAGTAGTAGTTAGTAATGTTATAGATCCCTTTAAACAAGGATTATTAGGAAGAATAGGTTATAGTGATGATAATAGGCCCAAAGGACAAACAGTGAGTAGGGTTGGTGTTGGAGATGTTAGGTTTAATGTTACAACAACACCCCAGGATAAAAGTCCTTCATATAAGGAGGTTAATGAAACCTTTGGAGAGTATTTAGAATTTTTAAGTGAGCAACATGGTTCAGACGTTAAAAGAAAAGGAATTAGAACTTTTGAAGGTTCTGCTTATGTTGATGTAGATGTTGTATTAGAAAAACTAAATGAGTTAAATGAGGAATCAAGAAGAGGTAAATCTGGAATTAATCAGAAAATTGAAGTTGCTAGTCCTGAAGATGTTGTGAAGTATGTACCTGATAGAATCGGAGTGGTACTTGGGCAAAATTATTCTGCGTTAACAGACTTTAATGCTAGAGGTTATTCTGGGGCAATTAATTTTGTTAAGGAAGGAGATAAAAAATCTGGCGAATTTAAATCAAGGGTATTAGAACAGAGTTTGGAAACCTTGGGTGTAGATTCTCCTAGTGAAGTAAGTGTGGTAGGTTATGCTTTTGAAGGATTTACAGTTCATCACCAGTTAGAACCTAGAAGTACACGATCTCATTCTAAAATTATTGATGCTTTAACAAAAGAGCCTGGAGTAAGATTAACTAAAAGTTCAAAAATCGGTGATCTTCATAAAGTTAGGATGATGGGCGAGGGAGCTACTACTCAACTATATGAAAAAGGATTAGTTGATGATTCATTTGTTGAAGATTATTCTCCAGTTGTTCGTGACGGAAAAGATTTTGTTAGAATTGATGGTCTTCAAAAACGTTTTGAAGGTTATAAAAATAGTTTAAAGAGTGAAAGCCTTGAACAAAATTTTGGAGTCTTTTTTGCCTGAGATATAGTTTAATCTTTCATTTCTTTTAATTTTTCTTTAGCTAATTCTTTATTTTTCTTTTTATTTTTTACAAGAAATTTTTGAAAAAACGTGAACTCTGAAAGTAAATCAGGAATTGTTAATAGAATTGCAATAAAACCTATAATAAAAATATAAAGATTATAATTATCAGGTGAATCATTTAAAAAAGGTTTGCCTGTAAAAGAATAATAAATAATAGATATACCTGCATAAAATAAGATGACAGAAAGAAATCTAGTAATTATTTGTTTAGGCTCGTTCATAATTTTCTTTTCTACAAAAAGGACTACTAAGTAATATAAAACAAATAGTACAACAACTGCAATATATCCTGTTGAGATCATTTTCTTTTTTTTCAAACTCTTTTTTATTAAGTGTTAAAGGAAATTATTGTTTTTAAATGTTTTTTATGATAATCTTTATAAATGCATTTTTTATAAGATTTTTATTATGAATACTGAAATTAATGGAATATTTAGGGCTGTAAGGGAAAGAGCTAGGAGCTTTCAGAGATCTTATTCTGATAGGGAATTAGATTCTCTTTTGACATTAATTAATGAAGATGGTTTTGATAGTTCTTATCTTGGTTCTGGTCAGGTTGAAGATATATTTCATTATATTTATTCAGAGAAAGATAAAGAAGCCGTATTAACTATAAAGACTGTTAGAGATGAAGAAGTTAAATCTGATTATACTTTTTTGCATGTTTCTCTTTCTGAAAGTTTTGAATTAGAACAATTAATTGGAATATATAGTACTCTTATAGGTCTAAAAGAACCTGAATTTCAAATGAGACTTGGTAAGGTTTATATGGAGGGCGATGATTCTAAAAAAGAATATTTAATGTTAGGTTTGTTGAGAGATTTTCATGGTGCAAGAAGGGATTTGGGAGATAATTAGTCACTATTAAGTAGCAAATAATAGAAACCTTTATAAATTGATTTATAGGCCTGTATTTATGGATTATAATTATTTTCACAGTAAAACAAGCGGTAGCCCTGGTGTAGAACATTATAGTTATGGTACTTCAGAGATTATTCATGATCTAAATAAAGGCTTGAGCATCCAAATTCCTATTAAGTCAAAAAATATTCAGGCTAGAATTGGTGTTCTTGAAGGTGCAAGTCTTCAATTACCTGATGAGGGTGTGCTGTTTTCTCTTGATAATTTAGTATCTGATACTGGTGGCGAATATGTCTTTAGAACAAGGTATTATAATGCAACCGAAGA
>CAZJPU010000032.1:0-11942 GCA_964548105.1 Candidatus Woesearchaeota archaeon
ATTTTAAGAATATTAAAATAGGAGATTATGATACTATTGGATTGCTCTATCTTAATGATGATTATGGAATCTCAATTGCAGACCACATAAAAGTAAGAGCTAAAGAAAAGAATATTAAAATAATCGCAGAAGAAAGCTATAATGTTGGAACAACAGACTATAGAACAGAATTATCTAAAATAAAAGAAAAACGCCCTGACATGGTTATGGTAGTGGATGGCTCTCCAATAGAGGCTATTAATTTATTAAAACAATATAAAGAGTTAGGAATAGATGCTAAGCTTTATGAGGCAGCAACTGTTCTTTCTGTGAAATCAACAAGAGATCAAACCTCTTCAGAAGGAGTTTATACTTCTACTTTCCCATTTTTTATTGATGAAGTCGGTTTAGAATTTAAAGAGAAATATAGAGAAAAATATAATATAGAACCTTCATTTGGAGCACCTTTTGGATATGATATTGTTAATTTAATTGCAGAAGTTACGAAAGGAGAACCATTAGAAGGTGAAGAAATAATCGCTAAAATCGTTGATTTAAAGACATTAGATAGTCTTAATGGAGAATTAGAAATAAAAAATAATGGAGAAATTAATCCAATCTTAATCTCAACAAAGATTGTAGGTGGGGAATTGATTAAAGTAGAATATGAAAAATAAAAATAGAGATTATCTAGTATCAGGAATAGTAATTGCAGTATTAATTATAGCAATTGTTTTGATTTCGGTTTTTCCAAAACAAGAAAATAATGATGTTATTAAGATTGGAATAATTGACTCTTTCTCTGGAGAAGGATCTATTTATGGGGAATGGACTCGTAAAAATATGGTAATAGCAGCTGAAGAAATAAATGAAAGAGGAGGATTAAAAGGGAAAAAATTAGTGCTTGTTTTTGAAGACCATCATGCATCTCCTCAAGAAGCAGTTAGTGCTTATCAAAAACTTAAATTAGAGGGTATTGATATTATAGATATTGGTTTTAGTTCACCTTCTCTTGCAGTATCCCCTTTAGCAAATGGCGATAAGAAGATCTTGTTTACTCATGGAGCAACAACTCCTTTATATTCTACAAAAGACGATTATACATTTAGAACTTCCATTAATGCAAATCAATTTGCAGAAGAAGAAGCAAGTTTTTTATTTGATGGTTTAAACAAAAGAAAAGTCGCAGTTATCCATATTAATAATGATTTTGGATTGGGAATGAAAAATGTTTTTGTTAAAAGTTTTAATAATCTCGGTGGAGAAGTCTTAATTACTGAAAACTTTGAGCAAGGTTCTAAAGATTTTAAAAGTCTTATTACAAAAGTTCAGGCAGTTAAACCTGAAGCAGTTTTTTTAGTAGGCCATATGACTGGAAGCGGACTTTTAGTAAAACAAATGAAAGAACTAGGTTTTAATCCTTTGATTATATCTGATGTTTATAGTGTTGAAGGAGAGGAATTCCTAAAACAAGCAGAAGAATCTGGAGAAGGAATAATCTATGTTGCTCCTTATTTTGATAAAAACAAAAAACCCGAATTCTCTAAAAAATATTTAGAAAGATATGGTGAAGAACCAACTTATTATTCTCAAGCTTATGATGTTTTACTTTTAATTGAAGAAGCATTAAAAGGTTGCAAGACTATCCATCCCGATTGCATTAAAGATGAGTTATTTAAAATAAAGAATTTTGAGGGAGCAAGCGGAACTCTGACTTTTGATGAATATGGAGATGTCCAAAAACCTATTGAGTTTAAAACTATAAAAGATAGGAAGTTTGTGAAATATGAAAAATAAAAATAGAGATTATCTAGTATCAGGAATAGTAATTGCAGTATTAATTATAGCAATTGTTTTGATTTCTGTTTTTCCAAAACAAGAAAATAATGACGAAATTAAGATTGGTGTTGTTGTTCCTCTTACTGGAAAACTTGCAAAACATGGTGAATGGATGAAAAATGGATTAGAACTTGCTAAAGAGGATATTAATAATAATGGAGGGATTAATGGTAAAAAAATAAAATTAATCTATGAAGATACAAAATGCTTACCTACAGATACACAAACCGCTCTAATAAAATTATCTAATGTTGATAATATTTTAGGTTATATTGGACCTTTCTGTGGAAGTCCAACTTTTGTTGCAGCAGAATTCTCCGAAAAAAATAATATCATTGGAATAACCCCTTATGCAAATTATGGAAAATTAAGTGATAATTTCTTTAGCACCAATGCTTTACTTGAGAAGGAAGGACAGAAGATTGCCAAATTTTCTTATGATGAATTAGGATTAAAAAAAATAGGGATATTTTATTTTAATAATGACTGGGGAGTTTTTCTTAAAGATGAATTTAAAACTGTATTTGAAGAAAATGGGGGAAGTATTGTTGCAATTGAAAAGGTTAATTCATTCTTACAAGATGATTTTAGAACCGAATTATTAAAAATTAAAAATGCAGGATCTGAAGGAATTTTTATTTTATTAACTAATCCAATAATTGTTAAACAAGCAAGAGAAATTGGATTTACAGGAATTTTATTATCTCAAAATACTATTCAAAATCCAGATTATAATGTTCTTACTGATGAAATTATTTATTACTCATACCCTGATGATAAAAGTATTAGTGAAAATTTAAATGGATTTACATCAAGGTATTTAGATGCCTATGGAGAGGTTCCAGGAGTGATACCCTATGATTCATATGATTCATTAATAATAATGACTGATTCAATTAGGTTTTGTGAAGATAAAAATCAAGAATTGCATAAATGTATGAGAGAGTATATTTTATCTAATAGTTTTGAAGGAGTTAGTGGGAACATTACAATAGATAAAGATAATTATGGGGTTACATCTAAAGAATACATTATTAAAACTCTAAAAAATGGAGAATTTGTTTCATATCAATAAAATACTAACAATACAAAACCTTTAAATAGTATCGGACCATAAATGAACCATATGGAACAAAAAAAGAACAATATAGATTTAGAAATTGTGCTTATATTATTAAGAAAAGAGACCCATCTTAGAGAAATTGGAAGAATTCTTAAAATACCTCACTCAACAATCTCCAGAAAGATTAATAGCCTTATTCAAGAAAATGTGGTTGATTACAAACAAGAAGGAAAAAATAAGGCCTATTTTTTGAAACAAAATATTGAAGCAAAAACCTATGTGTTTAGGGCTGAAAATTATAAGTTAATTAATATTTTAAAAAAATACCCTTTTCTTAGAAATATAATAGAAAAAATTCAAAATAATAAAAAAATAAAACTCGCCATATTGTTTGGAAGTTATGCAAAATATTCTGCAAAAGAAAATAGTGATATTGATATTTATATTGAGACAAAGGATAGTAAAATTAAAAAAGAAATAGAACTAATTAATACAAAATTAAGTGTTAAAATAGGGAGTTTTGATTCCTCTTCGTTACTTGTGAAAGAGATAATAAAAGACAATGTGATATTGAAAGGAGTTGAACAATTTTATGAAAGAATTAAACTTTTTGAGTAAAATCAAAGATCAAGGAAAATTAGAGCTTGTTAATCCTAGTGAAGAATTAAAAAAATCTTACATTGAAAAATCAGAAAGTAATCTTAAATCATCTAAGATTCTCTATGAGAATAATCTTCTTGAAGAATCAATTGCATTAACTTATTACAGTATGTATAATCTTTTAATCGCATTACTTTTTAAAATAGGAATAAAATGTGAGAATCATACAGCATCAATAATACTCTTAAAAAAGTTATTCGAGATTAATAATTCTGATATAGAAAATGCTAAAAAGGAAAGAATCGACAAACAATATTATACTGACTTTAAAATAAAACAAGAAGGAATCTTAAAAGCCATAAAAAACGCAGAGGAATTCAATAACTTATTACTAGATTTTGTATCAAAAGTAAGTAACTCTGATATCGAACTCTTTAGAACTAAATTTAAAGAACTTTTCAAACAGTAATATGCTCTCAATACAAAACCTAAAATCAGGATATGATAAAATTGAAATTTTACATGATATTAGTTTAGAAATCAAACCAGGAGAAATAATTGCAATTATTGGTCCTAATGGGGCCGGAAAATCAACTTTATTAAAAAGTATATTTAATCTTTGTAACATCTACAGCGGAACTATTAGTTTTAATAACAAAAAAATAACGCGCTTGCCAACTCACGACCTTATTTATGAAGGCATAAGTTTTGTTCCTCAAGGAAGGCAGGTATTTAATGATTTAACAGTAAAAGAAAACCTGGAAATGGGAGCTTTTATTATTAAAGATAATGAATTAATAAAGAAAAACATTCAAAATATCTTTAAACAATTTCCTTTTTTAAAAGAAAAACAAAAAGATTACGCATTTACACTATCTGGAGGTCAACAGCAAATGCTTGCTATTGCACGTGCATTAATCCAAAGCCCAAAACTTCTTCTTCTTGATGAACCTAGTCTTGGATTAAGTCCAAAAGCAATGAAAGAGGTTTTTGAAAAAGTCAAAGAGATTAGTAAACAAGGAATAACTGTTGTAATTGTTGAGCAAAATGCTAAACAAGCTGTAAGCATTGCAGATAGGACTTATATTTTAGAAGATGGAAAGATTGCTCTTACCGGTGGTAAAGAAATCCTAAAAAACAAAAAGATTAAAAATATTTATTTTGGTGGTGGGAAATAATTAAAAATGGCTAGAGATAAAACTAAAGTTGTTGTAATTTCTCAAGAAATGATTGATGAATATAATAATGCTGTTGGCAAACGTATTGCTAGAAAAAAGCGTTATGGTAAAAGTGCTAGTCAAAGAATTAAAGAAAAAAGATAGTTTAGAGTCTCTTTTTTATTTCACACAAACATATTGATAAAAATCAGCTAAGGGATTATAACCAGGTTGAAAATCGGGATATTTTTCTGATGGTTCTGGTTGGACAAGTGCGATTTTCATCTTTATCCTTCAATTAAATTTTCTACTTTTTTTCCTTTTCCCCTATAATAATCATATAATTTTTCAAATAATAATTCAATATAGGTGTCTTTCATAACAAAACCTTTATGTTCAACTAAACAATCATTTAATCTCTGGGCAAAGTCATCAAAGTCATCACTATGCTCTCTGCCGTGAATTAAAACAAGTGGAGCTATGTTCATCTCAAAACCACAACCCCTCATTACCTCACGCCCATCCAGTTTGTACTTTCTTTCTTGAAATTGATTTAAACCAACTTTTTGTATTTCTGTTCTTGTTGCAAAAGGGTTAACTAATTTAGGTGTCCAAACTTCTACATATTGATCAACAACTTGATCTAAATATACTTCTCCCCTAAACCAATTTTTGAAAGGTTTAACATCTCTGGCTCCAACTCTGTAAAGATCTATATCTGTTTCAGCTTCATCCCAACAAATTTCAGATTCATATCCATAATTTCTACTAAATTTTAAAGGGTAGAATAATCTTGTCATTTTATTTCTTCTCCCCAGAGTCTAATACTCCGAAAGCATGGCAATTAAGATCACTAGTTAATAGATTCCCATAGACGCGTATCATGTGATTGATCCCTCCAATAGCAGATACTCTTTGAATTGGTGTTGTTGGATCCATTATTAAAACACTTGGAACATAATCAAAAAAATTGGAGAAATGCGCTAACTTGTTAGCTCCTTCTAAATAACTTGCAATAACAAACCCATTTCTAGCTAAGTCTTCAGAACCTTGAATTCCTCCCCTATAACTATCTCTTGGAGCAAATCTTACTTTTCTATCTTGACTAACTCTTATTTTAGTTCCATTGATATCAACTTCTTCTCCATCTTCTAATGTTTTTTCTAGTTCTCCCTGACTTAATTCCTCTTCTCCTCCAACTCCTTTTTCATCATAAACTACAAAAACTCCTGCATTTTCTTGTTTTTCTGGAATCCAAAGGGTTTTATTAGCAACCCATATCCCTCCTTCTATAAAGTTATCTCTTATCTTGCTCATCTGAACAGAAGTTAGAAACTTATTAGAACCAAAATAAGCAGCATGTAGGAGAGATGCTGTTTGCTCTCCTGTGGGAATCTTTAGATTATCATCAAGAATTCGTTTCATAACATTTCCATAATATTCTCGATTTTTTGCTAGATAAGCAAATGTTAAACTTTTATCTCCATCTGGAACTATGATCTTCTCTGTTTCCCCTATTCTAACCTCATATTCTTGAGTGGGTTGTGGTGTCATTTTATTTCTTCTCCCCACCCTCTGCATCAGCAGGCATTAAAAATTCTTTAAGACTTAAATATAATTCTTTAAATCCTCTGATATTGATTAGGGGAATAGTTTGTTCCTCTGCTCTATTATAGATTCCTATTTGAACAACAAATCCCCTCTTTCTGTACCAATCTCCCACTTTATTAGAAAGTCCAATTTGAACTAATGAACCAGAATTCTCATGAGTATCATTAATAGCTCCCACAGAAAGTCCGCTTAATCCCTCTGAAAAATTAAAAGCTCCTGCTAAGCTAACTCCATCCATATCTCCTAAAATAATATTCCCTACCCCTCCTGCACAAGCCCCTTTCACATGTCCATCAATTAGATTACCTATGCCACTAACACAAGCTCCTTTAAAATTTGAAGTATACTCTCCAGAACCTTCATAAGTAGTTGTTACTAATCCTGCAGCCATAATTCCATTATAATTTCCTTTATGGACTTCTGCAATTAATGATGCCCTAAAACCTTTTGCAACATCCTCTCGGCCATCAGATTCTGTACTTCCTAAAATAAATGGTAATCCTTTATTTCTCATTGCAATCTCCCAGACTTAACCCAGCCCTATCACTTCTTCAGAATTCGTTTTAATAGTAATTGGCTTCCCATTTTTAATCATCCTTACAGAAGCCTTACTATCAATAATACCTTCCCTACTAATAGTTAAAACTCCAACAGCACCATTATAACCTATGAGTTTAGAAAGCTCTTCTGCTGCTTGTTCTGTCGTAGGCTTTCCCTTGGTTTTTTCACCAGCATTTTCATAAGCTTCAACTATTAAGTTGAATGCATCATAAGCATTTGCAGATAAAAAAGGGGGATTTTGATTATACTCTTCTTTGTAAGAATTTAAAAATTTGTTTGTTGGGTCTGCTCCATTAACATACCACAAACCTTCAAAGAGTTCTGGTTGATTAGTAAGTTCAAATGATTCAACAGTAGTTAACTTAGTTATTCCAAGTTCTTTTGCTTGTTTTGTTAAAACTTCTATATCTGGAGAAAAAGCTAATATTAAATATATCTCTGGATTTTCTTCTTTAGACTTTAAAAGTATTGTTCTAAAATCTTTAATCCCAGAATTAAATCTTTCTCTACTAACAATTTTTATATTAGTCCCTTTGATTTTATTTTCTAAATCATTAGCTAATGCAAAAACTCCTTGTTGATTTACTTCAATAAGAGCCAATTTTTTAATTCCTCTTTCTTCAAGTTCTTTTACAAAAACTCTATTTTCTTCTTGAGGAGTTGTCCAGTGAATAAAATTGTACTTCCCTTTTGCAACATTTGGGTCTGATGTTCCTGCACCAATATGAAGAACTTTATTGCTCTGGGTTATTGGAGAAACTACATTTCCTATACCAGAACTAAAAGATATAATAGCATCTGCTTTATCAACATTTATTAATTTACTAGTGGTTGTTGAAGCTTCTTTTACTTCAAATTTATCATCTTCAAAAATAACCACATAATTAAACTTAGTTTCTTTATTTTTCAAATAATCTTCTGCAAGAAGAATAGAGTTTTGTGCTCCTTGTCCTAAAAAAGCTAGAGGCCCTGTTAATGGTAATGTAGCACCTATTTTAACAACCGGTTTTTCATCAGATTTAGTTACATTTCCTGTGTTTCTAGGATTTACAACCAAAACCACCGAAAGAACTCCTAGTATAATTATAATACCAATCCAAATTACAAGTCCTTTTTTCATCTTAAATTACCTGTACAAAACAGCCTCCTTGTTTCTTATTTGTTTAACCACCATATCTGCTGATACTATATCTCCATTTTCATCAAAAGAAAGAATTCCTGAAACACCATTGTAATCTTTAACATTATATAACTCCTCTTTGACCTTTTCCCTGTTTGTTCCAACTTTTTTCATTGCACTAGTTATTATATTAAATGCATCATAAGCTTGAGGAGCACATACGGTCACGTCTCCATCTATTCTTTTTTTCATTTCTTCTTTAAACTCTTCAGACAAAGGAGATTTAACAACATAGTAAATAACACCTTCAGCAGAATCTCCAGCCCTATCAAAAATAGTGGTGTCTTCAAAAACTTCTGTTCCTAAAATTTGTGAATTTATCCCAAGCTCTTTTATTTGTTTTAATCCAGGAATAATTTCTTCAGTGTATCCAACAAAAAAGATTATATCGGAATTTTTGTCTCTAATTTTTGTTAATTGGGTTCTATAATCTCTTGAGGATTGATCAAAACTTTCTTCTGCTACAATTTCTCCACCTAATTCCTTAAATCTTTCTTTAAATGCGTTTTTAACACCTATACCATAGTCAGCTTGTACAAAAAATAAAGCAGCTTTTCTTTTTCCTAATTCATTGTATGCAAAATCAGCACCATATTTTCCTTGAAATAAATCAGAAATATAATCTCTAAATATATAATCTCCTGCTTGAGATATTTTTGGAGCTGAAGAACATGGAGACATAAGGATAGTTTTTGAAGATTCAGCAAGAGGAGCTACTGCAAGAGTTTCAGCAGAGCATAATCCTCCAATAATAGCATTAACTCCATAAATATTAATTAATTTTTGAGCAGCACTTACAGCTTCTTTTCCATCACATTTTCCATCTTCATAAATAACTTTAATTTTCTTGCCATTTATTCCTCCTTTTTCATTTATTTGATCTTTAGCAAGTTCAACTGCTTTTTGCATATTATTTCCAAGAAAAGCTAAATCTCCTGATAATGGAGCAATAAAACCAATTTTAATTATATCTTCTTGAATATTTACAACATCTCCTGTTGGATTTTTAAAATTAATATTCATAACCAAGGCTACAGATATAATTGCTAGTGCAATTATAATTCCAATCCAAATTAAAAGTCCTTTTTCCATTTTAGAATTAGTCGTATAATAAAACAGCCTCCTTATTCTTGATTACTTTAGTTACAAATACTGCTTGTTTTAAACTTCCAACACTATCAAATTCTATTACAGGACTTGAAATCCCATTATACTTTGTTCTTGCGATTTCATCTCTAAGTGCTTTTGGTTCTGTTCCTACTTTTTCTATTGCCTTTAATAATACTTTTATAGCATCATATGCTGTTGGTGCAGCAACATTTGGCTTTAAATTCTTAAATCCTGATAAACTGTTTATTTTTTGTCTAAAATCTTCTGGAAAACTTATCTCTCCTACAGTATACATTAAATCTTCTGAATGTTTACTTTCTACAACTTCTGCTCCATCCATTGCATCTCCACCTATTACTGGAATTCCTAGATTCATTTCTTTAATCTGTTTCATTCCTGATAAAGCATTATTTGGATAAACTACAAAATAAAGTACTTCTGCATCTGTTTTTTTAATTTTTGAGATTAATGTTCTAAAGTCATCTTCTTCTTGTAAAACTCCTGTTTTGAAAACTACTTCTCCCCCAAGTTTTTCAAATTCTGAGTGGAAAACTTCTGCTATTCCTTCTCCCCAGTCATTTTTCACATAAACTATTGCTGCTTTTTTCATTCCAAGTTGATTATAAACTACTTCTGCTCCATATTCTCCTTGAAAACTATCTGAAGGATATACTCTAAAAATATAATCTCCTATTTCTGGAATATGTGGTGCTGATGCGATTGCTGCTATAAAGGGTGTTTTAGAATTTTGTGCTAAAGGTGTTGCAGCACTTGTAGGTCCTGAACCACTTGATCCAATTATTGCATCTACTTTATCAATATTTATTAATTTATTAAAAGCATTAACACTTTCTATAGAACTAGCTTTACCATCTTCTATTATTAATTCTACTTTCTGACCATTAATTCCTCCTTTAGAATTAACATCTTCTAAAGCAATTTGAACTCCTGCAAGTCCACTTTGTCCCCAAACACTTAATTCTCCACTTAACATTCCAACAAAACCAATTTTAATTATATCTTCTTGAACATTTACAACATCTCCTGTAGTATTCTTAGTGAAAATTCCTGAAAAAAATAATAGATTAATAAATGCTATTAAGAGCACCAATACTATTAATCTGGCTATTGTTTTGTTTTCCATTGTCTAAATTTTTTGTTTAATTTGATAGTAGTAAAAAAATTAAACTTTAATATCTTTCTGATATGATTGATATCACTGATATGAATTATAGAAAAGCTTAAAAATAGGGAAAACTTGCTTAATAAATGGAAAGGAAATTAATCAAACAAGGTGGAGGAGGATTTACTATTTATCTTCCAAAGAAATGGGTTGAGGAAAACAAGCTCGATAAAGGTGATGGGCTTAGTCTAGAGAAAAGTGGGAAAAATCTTATTATAAGCCTCAAACCTTCTCAAAAAAAATCTATGACAGAACTAAAACTTACAAACCTCACAGAAAGTAGTATTAGAACTCTTATTACAAATACATATCGTGCAGGTTATGATAACATAAAAATATTTTTTAATAATGAAAAACAGTTTAAAATTCTCCAAAAAGTTATTAAAACTAAACTTTTAGGTTTTGACATTATAAATAAGGAAAAGGGATTTTTGATTGTAGAAAATATTACCGAACCTTCTTATGATCAATTTGATAATTTGTTAAAAAAACTTTTTTGGAATACTGAGGAAATGTTTGAGGTTTCAAGAAAAAGACTTTTAGGAGACTTTAGTGTAGAAGATTTTGAAGAAATTGAAGAGCGTATACAAAAATATGATAATTTTTGCAGACGCGTTATTTCAAAACAAAAACTTATTAAAGAACATTCTGAAATGTTCTGGTCTTTTCTAGGATTCATATTACATGGGCAAAGAGAACTCTATCTTTTAAACAAAATTATTAATAAAAAATTAAAGGCTTCAAAACCCGTAATTGAGCTTTTAGATGGTGCTTATGAAATTTTTAAACTATTAGAAAAATCATACTATGAAAAAAACATTGATTTATTAACTAATATACATAATCTTGAAAAACAACTTATCTATAAAAAAGTTTATTCCCTATTACAAAGCAAAAAAGCAAATGAAAATCTTGTTGTTTATCACCTTAGTGTTTGTATAAGGCAGTTTTATCTTGCGAACAGCCCTTTATGTGGATTAATCATCTAATCTTTTCTAGAATAATCTCTTTAATCTTATCTCACCATCATTTCAAAAAAAGTTGGTTCTCTTTCTAGTCTTTCTGTTTGTTCTTTAGTTCTCTGTCCTGAAAGATATTTTTCACCTGATTCTATCCATCTTTTATCAACATCATTATGATTTTCTTGCCACATTATTCTTGATACATTGTCTTGGCAAGATCCCCTATAAACAAAGAACATTTTACTATATAAACCAGGGTCTGTATCCATAAGAATTGGTTCAAGGGTTTCATAATCTATTTTTAATCCTCTTTTTGATGCACTCGGTATATCTTTTAAATCCTCAGGTTTAAAATTAGGATTTACTTTTAATATTACTTCATAAACAGAATCTGCATTAAAATACGCTGCAATAGCAGTTGCTTCATCACCAACATAAGTTTTTTTGTCATAATCATAGGGCCTAAATTTATCAAGCCACCCCTTTAATTCTCCTTGTTCTATAAAATCATCATGAGCATAAGTATAATATCCCTTTTCTTCTCTTAGTCTCTTTCCTTGTAAATGTAATTGAATTAATCTTGATTTTTCTTCATATTCTGTTTTTTCTTTTTGTGTAGATACTTCTTGTTCTAAATTACCTCTGTTATAATTAAAATAACCTAAAGTTCCAACTAATCCCAAAAATGTAGAAACTA
>CAZJPU010000033.1:0-11937 GCA_964548105.1 Candidatus Woesearchaeota archaeon
TTATTTGTTTTTTTTCTTACAAAATGGGTGGGGGTTTTGTTTTTATGATGAAGAGAAGGAGTTAAGGTTCTCATAATAATGCCAGTTCCTATAAAACAAGTCCAAAATAAATCTATCATTTTGTATATTTAATAATTCTCTAATCTTTCCCCCTTTTAAACTAAATTAAAGTATTTTATATCCTTTATAACGTTTACTCTTGTTAACTGTACATTTTATATCTACTAGTAAAGCCGCAATTTTTGCAATTAATTATTTTAAAGGGTTTTTTAATCTTTATAGAAGAATTCTTAGAATCAAATAAAGAATAACATTTTTTGCAAAACTTCTTTCGAAGATTGCCAAGTTTAATATTCTTAGACATAGCTAAACTTTTTGCTTTTTTAATATCTTTGGGGCAAGGATTTCCAGAAAATATCTTATTAATTTCTTCTTGAACTTCTTTTTTATTAATTTTTTTAGGCTTCATATTCTTAAATTTTTAAAGAAACTTAAGTATATATTAATTATTATTCTTAATTCCGGGTAACTGTTTCTCCTTCTGGAATACAATCTGTAAAAGTTTCTTCTAATATTACTAGCAAGTTTCTATAACCATTTGATTTAAAAGGAGTTTCATGTTCTGCTTGAAATCTTGTTTTTAATTCAGAATGAAAAGAATTAATATCATCTCCTAGAAATCCTAAAGCCTCTATATAGGTTTCTGCATGTTCTCTATAGGTTCTCTTTAAATCTGGGTGTTCTGCTTGTTTTTCATATCTCTTATTAGTTTTTATTTTTGCATCTAGTCTAGAAACAAATGCAGATATTCTTAAAGGCATATTATTGGTCATAAAAAAAATTATAAACATAGATTTAAAAAAATATCTGGACTGTAGTATAAATGAAAAATATAGGATTTCCAGTACTTAAGGGAAAGATAATTTTAGCTCCTATGCATAATATTACAAATCTTGCATTTAGGCTGTTATGTAAAGAATATGGGGCAGGATTAGTAAGTACTGAACTTCTAAGTGCAAATGCAATTTCTCGAAAGAACAATGCAGTTATGAAACTTGCATTAACTGATAAAATAGAAAAACCAAGTGTTTGCCAGATTTTTGGCCAAAATACAGAAAATATTGTAAAGGCTGGAAAAATTTTAGAAGGTAAATTTGATATGATTAATTTTAATCTTGGTTGTCCAAGTAAAAAAATTCTAGAACAAGGAGCAGGAGGAGCACTTTTAAAAAGGAAAAATAAAATTGAAGAAATAATAAAATCTTTAACCAAGGAAATTAAGATTCCTGTAAGTGTGAAAATAAGAAGTGGTTTTGAGAATAAAATTAATGCTGTTGAAATTGCAAAGATTTGTGAAAAAGCAGGGGCTAGTGCAATTATCATTCATGCAAGAACTGTGGAACAAGGTTACTCTGGTAAAGCTGATTGGCAAATTATCAAGAATGTTAAAGATGCTGTAAAAATTCCAGTTATTGGAAATGGGGATGTTTTTTGTGGGGAAGATGCAAAAGATATGATTGAAAAAACTAATTGTGATTATGTTATGATTGGGAGGGCTACAATTGGAAATCCGTTTATCTTTAAACAGATAAATAAATATTTGAAAACAAGAAAAACTGTTGTACAATCAAAAAAAGAAAAAATTGAAGATTTTTTTAAATATATTGATTTGTGTAAAAAGTATGATATTTTTTCAGTAGTTGATGCTAAATTAAAAGCACAAGAATTTACAAAAGGACTTGAAGGAAGTAGCAAACTTAGAAGAAAGTTGAATACGATTAGAAGTTGGGAAGGAATAAAAAAAGTTATGGAAGAGTTATTGTGATTTATATAATGTCAGAAATTAAACCACTTACTTCAGTAAGTGGATGCAATCTTTGTGGTTAATTTCTGAGCACGGGAAAATTATTGGTAATAATTTTCTGTGCAGAAAATTCCTTTTGGGAATTTTCCTGCATCCTAAAAACAAGGGGCTGTCACAAACCACCCCATCTATGGTGTGGTGCCCCATTGTTTTTTTGATTATTTTGTTTGGTCGCTTATAAACAGAGAGTCTTTTGAGGCCTTGATTTTTCTTAAGAATTTAATAACAAAAGCTTCTAAGGATTCTGAACAGCATTATAATAACTATACTTATAAATACTATTTCTTTTATGTATAGTAAAATGGTTGGTGGTAAAAAAAGGTCTGGAAAAGATAGAATTATTGAACTTAGAAATGTGTATAAATATTATGGATTAGGGGATGAAAAAGTAAAGGCGGTGGATGGGGTTAATATTATTATAAATAAAGGAGATTTTGTTGCAATAGTAGGTCCTAGTGGGAGTGGGAAATCTACCATGATGAATTTGGTTGGTGCTTTAGATCTTGCAACAAAAGGAAATATTTTTTTAGATAAAATAAATATTGAAGAATTAGAAGAATCGGAGCTTGCACAAATAAGGGGAAGGAAAATAGGGTTTGTATTTCAGACTTTTAATTTAATACCTACATTAACTGCGTTAGAAAATGTAATGTTGCCTATGGTTTTTCAAGAAATCGGCTTAGAAGAGAGAAAAGAAAGAGCTGAAGAACTTTTAACAAACATAGGATTAGGCCATAGACTAGAGCATCTTCCAAAACAACTAAGCGGGGGGGAGCGCCAAAGAGTGGCACTTGCAAGAGCCCTTGCTAATGACCCTGAAGTAATTTTAGCTGATGAACCTACTGGAAATTTAGATAGTAAGAGAGGAGAAGAAATAGCAGCAATGTTTAATAAATTAAGTAAAGAAGGTAAAACAATTATTTTAGTAACACATGATATGCATATTGCAAAACATGCTGATAAGATCTATCGTTTAATGGATGGAAAAATTGTAAATAAAAAATGAGAATAATTGTTGGTTGTTTAGTTTTAAAAAAGAATAAATTTGTTATTGTGAAAGAGGCTAAAAAATCTTGTTATGGTGAATGGAATCTTCCTTTAGGACATCTTGAAGAAAACGAGATTATTATAGATGGAGCAAAAAGAGAGTCTGAGGAAGAAACAGGATTAAAATTAGAATTAAAAGGTTTTATTGGGATTTATCAGCACAAATCTAAGACAGATGGAAAATCTGTTATTAAGATTATTTTTGAAGCTGATACTGATGATGATAAATTAAAAGTTCCAAAAGAAGAGATACTTGATGCAAAATGGGTTAGCTTAGAAGAATTTAATCAGATTCCTGAAAAAGAAATAAGAAATCTCGATATTAGAACAGTAATTAATGATTATTTTAAAAAAGGAAGTTTAAATTTAGATTATATTAAAATTAATAGTCTTTTAAAAAAATGATTTGGGACTTTTTTGCAATATCTTTGAATAATATTAAAAGAAGAAAATTAAGAAGCTGGTTAACAATGCTTGGAATTTTTATAGGTATTGCTGCAGTTGTTTCTTTAATCAGTCTGGGCCAGGGATTACAAAATGCAGTTACTGGACAATTTGAATCTCTTTCAACAGATAAATTAACAATACAAAATGCAGGAACTGGATTAGGACCTCCAGGAAGTACTGTAATTGATAAATTAAATAATCATGATTTAAGAATCATTGAAGGTGTTAAGGGAGTTGAAGTTGCAGGCTCAAGATTAGTAAGGATTGCAAAAATTGAATATAATGATAATATTAATTTTAATTATATTGTTGATATTCCTAGAGAACAAGAAACAATGAATCTTTTTTATGATTCTATGAATTTAAAAGCTCAAGAAGGGAGACTTTTAAAATCAAGTGATCATGGAAAAGTGGTTCTTGGAAGAGATGTTGCAAAAGAAACAACATTTGATAAAAAGATTGAAGTGGGTAAAAGAATAATGATTCAGGAGAAATCTTTTGAAGTTATTGGAGTCTTAAAAAAGGGAAGCAATATTCAAGTTAATAGTATGGTAACACTGTTAAATGAGGATTTAGAAGATTTGTTAGATATAAATGATGAAATAGATATTATTATTGTTCAAATTGCAAAAAATGAAGATATAGAAGAGGTTGCTAAAAGAATAGAAAAAGTTTTGAGAAACGATCGTGGTTTAAAAGAGGGGGAAGAAGATTTTTCTGTTCAAACACCTTTGCAATCATTATCTACGGTTAACCAAATTCTCGGAGTTATTCAAGGGATTGTTGTTGGAATTGCAGCTATTTCATTGATTGTTGGAGGAATAGGGGTTGCAAATACAATGTATACTTCTGTTTTGGAGAGGAAAAAAGAAATAGGAACTATGAAATCTATTGGTGCAAAAAATTCAGATATTTTGAGTATTTTCTTAATAGAATCTGGATTACTAGGATTAGTAGGCGGGATTATTGGGGTCTTAATAGGTGCAGGACTTGCTATAGGGTTAAGCAGTATTGCTAATAATTTTTTTGGTAATCAGATTATTGATGTTAATTTATCATGGCCCTTAATGATCTCTGTTTTAGTATTTTCTTTTTTATTAGGAATATTATTTGGAGCAATTCCTTCATATCAAGCAAGTAAATTAAAACCAGTGGATGCACTAAGAGGATAAAATGATACAAGATTATTTTAAAATTGCTACTAAAAGTTTAAAGATAAGAAAGACTAGGAGTTTTTTAACAATTCTTGGAATATTTTTAGGAATTTTAACAATATTTGTTTTAATGAGTCTTTCTTTAGGGCTTAGAGAATTTGTTGATGAGCAATTTGAGTTACTTGGAACTGATAAATTTTTTATACAACCAAAAGGACAATCAGGAGCTCCAGGTTCATTAGGAAGTGCTGTTGAACTAACTACTGATGATGTAGAAGTTGTTGAAAAAGTAAAGGGGGTAGATATAGTCTCGTATATGGCTATTGGAAATACAAAAATTGAGTTTAGAGATCAAGCCAGATATTATATGAGTATAGGGCTTCCGATTGATGATTCTCAAAAACTTGATTTGGTTTTTGTAGGGTTTGGAACTGAGGAAGGAAGAATGTTAAAAAAAGGAGATAGGGGGAAAATAATGGTTGGTTATAATTACAAGCATAAAAATTTATTTGATAAACCTGTAAATGTAGGAAATAAACTTGAATTAAATGGTATGGAATTTGAAGTTATTGCAATTATAGAAGCAGTGGGTAATCCAGGAGATGACCAACAAGTATATATTGGAATAGAAGACTTTAAAGAACTTTTTGGAAGTGGAGATAGAGTGGATTATATGATGGTTAAGATAAAACCAGGAGAAGACATAAAAGAAGTTGCAGAAGCCACTGAAAAAAAACTTATGAAATATAGAGATGTTGAAGAAAAAACAATTGATTTTACAATTATGACTCCTGAAGAATTATTAGAAACTTTTGGAATGGTCTTAAATGGAATCACTGGGTTTTTGATTTTGATTGGATTAATCTCTGCAGTTGTTGGAGGGATAGGAATTATGAATACTATGTATACCTCTATTCTTGAAAGACAAAAAGAAATAGGTACAATGAAAGCAATTGGTGCAAAAAATTCAGATATATTGTGGATCTTTGTTATAGAAGCAGGAATCCTTGGATTAATTGGAGGGATATTAGGAGTTGTTGTAGGGGCAGGAGTTGGAAAATTAATTGAATATATAATTTCAGTTTATGTTGGATCTAATTTATTAAGAGCTTCTTTAAATCCGATTTTAATAATATTTTCATTAGGGTTTGGGTTTGTGGTTGGAGTTATGTCTGGATTAATCCCGAGTTATCAGGCAAGTAAATTAAAGCCAGTAGATGCACTAAGATATGAATAAAAAATCTTGGTTAATTTTTTAATAAAAGGATTTTTAAATGCATAAAAACTAGATTATATATAAAAAAGAGAAAATGAAAAAGAAAATATTTATTTTAGGAGTATTATTAAGTGTTATTTTAATCAGCATGGTTAGTGCATTAGATGAGATAAAACAAGATAGGATTGATTTTGGTTATGTTTTATTAGTTAAGAGTATTGGAACAGAACCTTCTAATTTAGTTCCTGGAAAACCTGGAATTTTAAAGGTTGAAGTTGAGAATAATGCTAATTTTCAGTTGTTTGATATTAGGGCAGATATAGAAATGCCTAGTGGAATTTCTCTTATTGATGGAACATCAAAAAGGAAAATTTTCAGAATGGGACCAGGAGAAGTTAGTGAATTTTCTTATAAAATTGTTGCATCACCTGGAACTTCAGAAGGAATTTATGAAGGTAATTTAAGTATGGAGTATTTAAATCATATAGCAACAGAAAGAGTGGAAACCTATGAATTTGGGATGGCAGTAAAAAGTGATCCTTTGATGTTTATACAAGTAGAAGATTCTGAAATTTATCAAGGAAACAATGTTGGAGAAGTATCAATAAAATTTGTAAACAATGATATTGGAAATATTAAATTTTTAACAGTTGAATTAGAGGACTCAGAAGATTATGACATACTCTCTCCAAAAAAGCAATATATTGGAGATTTGGATTCAGATGATTTTGAATCTGTTGATTTTAAATTAAAAGAAAATGGAGGAAAAGAGGAGATTGATCTCTTATTAAAAATAGATTATAAAGATACATTAAACGAAGATTATACTGGAAGTGTTAATATGCCTCTAAAAATAAGAACACCTTCAGAACTAGGAATAGAATCAAACAATTTTTTGGGAACTATTATTGTTGTTATTATAATTTTGGTTCTTGCTTATTTTGGCTATAGAAGATGGAAAAAGAAAAAGAAAAAGCGTGAAAAATACTAATTAAATATTTATAAATCCTATTTATTATTACTTATATTGTTTAAAAAAGAAAAATGAAAAAATGTATTTATTGTAATTGTGGTATTTCAGATCAAAGTGTCATAGACTTTTGTGATAATTGTGGAAAAGGTGTTTTTGGGGAAAAAATGTTTAATACAATTGTCCAGAATATGCAAGAAGCAAAAGAAAGAGGAGATTTAGATCAAAATAATCTCTAAAGATTAGTGTAAAATTACCCTCAAATTCTGGCATATTTTAGTTTGGAAAGATTTTTAAATGCATTATTGTTCAGAAATCTAGAATAAATATCTGAGGTAGATTCAAATATAGAAGATCTTTGAAATAATAGAAAATTTAAAGTTCTTTCAAATGAATACTTAAAAAATATTAAAAATGGTAAAAAAATCTGTAAGAAGTCATGGAAAAATAAAACTTAGTAGATACTTTCAAAAATTCAAAGAAGAAGAGAGAGTTGCAGTAATAGAAGAACTAGCACTAAGGCCAAAGTTTCCTAAAAAATTAAGAGGAAGATCAGGAAAAATAACAGGGAAGAGGGGAAACTCATATCTTGTTAAAATGAATGATTTAAATAAGGAAAAAACATATATAATTCACCCAGTCCACTTAAAAAAATTAAAATAAAACAAGCTTTTAAAAAAACATTGACTAAAAATGATAATTGACAGAACACCATTGAATTTGAATGAAGTGCAAGAGATACTTGAAAAGGTTCCAGACAATGAAAAAAAAGAAGAAATAGAGGTATTTCTTAAGAAATTCTTAAAAACAAAACCAGCTCAAGCAAAGAAAATTAAAGAAGAATTAGAAAAATTAGATTTGTTAAAAGTTAAAAGAGAACACTTAGTAAAAATAGTGGATTTGCTTCCAAAAGATGTATCAGATCTTAATAAGATTTTCACAGATGTTAGTTTAAATGAGGATGAAACAAATAAAATACTTGAGATTGTTAAAAATAACAAATAAAGAAAATGACAGAAAAAGAAGAACATGCAATAGTCTTAGATTACCTACCTTATGGTTATCCTTTAGAAAACAAAATGATGCCAATAGCCCAGGCTATAGGAATTAGACATTTTACACTACTTCAATTAATTCCTAGAAGAGGTGTAAAATTAGAAGTTGGAGAAAAAGTATATATTGGCGAAGGGAAACGAGATAAAATATATTATATTCTTGGGAGACTTCCAGAAAATAAACTTACGGAAACTACAAAAGATCAACTACATGAATTTATTGAAAAACAAATAGTAGAAGATGAAAAAAAGTTTGTGGATTTTTTTAATACTGCAGAAGCTATAAACACGAGATTACATCAGTTTGAATTACTTCCTGGATTTGGAAAAAAACATACTACTGCAATATTAGATGAAAGAAATAAAAAACCTTTTCAATCATTAGAAGACTTAAGAAAAAGGGTTTCAAATTTACCAGACCCAAAAAAAGCAGTTGAGAAACGATTTGTAGAGGAGATAATGGGTAAAGAAAAATATCAATTATTTATTGGAGATCCTGGGGTTATTTAAATTAGGAAATCTTTAAAAACCTTAAAAAATCTTGAATTTTATTGATTTAACTTAATATGGAACAAGTACAAGAAGAAAAACAAAAAAATGAAAAGAAAGACTATTATTCAATAGTTAGAATTATGCAAACAGACATTCCTGGAAATAAAAAGGTTCTTACAGGACTTACATATATTAAAGGAGTTTCTTGGAGCATCTCTAATGCAATATGTATAATCCTAAAAATGAATCCAGAAAAAAAGATTTTAGAACTAGATAAAGATGAACTTGAAGAAATAACAAAAGTTTTAAATTCTCCAGAAAAATTTCCAGTGTTTTTACTAAACAGAAGAGAGGATTTTGAGACCGGAAAAAACACTCATTTAATTACTGCAAAATTAGACATAGGTAAAGAATTTGATGTTAGAAGATTAAAGAAAATTAGATCCTATAGGGGACTAAGGCATGCTTTTGGACACCCTACTAGAGGTCAGAGAACTAGAAGTAATTTTAGAGCAAAAGGAAAAAGAAAAGCAATAGGGGTTAAGAAAAAGAAAAAATGAAAAAGCAAAGTAAAAAATATTCAAGACCTCGAAAACCGTTTGATAAGGCGAGAATAGAAGAAGAAAATGTTCTTAAAGTAAAATACGGTCTAAAAAATAAAAAAGAAATCTGGAAAGCAGATGCTTTTATTGGAAAAATTAGAAATCTTGCAAAAGAATTGATTACTGCTTCTGAAGAAGAAAAAGAAGCTTTTGTTAAAAGACTTCAGAAAAAAGGATTTCAAGTAGAAAGTATTGCAGATGCTCTAGCTTTAGATAAAGAAAATTGGTTAAAAAGAAGATTACAGACTATTGTTAATTCAAGAGGATTAACAACTACTCCAAAACAATCACGACAATTAATTATTCATAAACATGTTTCTATTAATGGATTAGTAATTAATATTCCTTCATACCAAGTTTCTCTAGAAGAAGAACCAATGGTTAAATTAGATATTGTTTTAAAAAAGACGCCTAAAAAATCAAAAATAGAAAAAATTAAGAAAGAAGTTTTGGAGGGTGATTCTGAGGACGCTAAGAAAGATGTTGGAGTTAAAGAAGAAGTTAAGGTTAAAGAAGAAAAAGCAGTAGAAGTAAAAGAAGAAGCTGTTGAAATTAAAAAAGAAGTTAAGGAAGATGTTGAAATTAAAAAAGAAGTTAAGGAAGATGTTGAAATTAAAAAAGAAGCTGTTGCTCCTGTTGTAAAATAAAATGGAAGAAAAAACTGAGAATAAATCAAAAGTTGAAGAAAAAACTGAGAGTAAACCCAAGGTAGAAGTTAAACCAAAAGTTGAAGCAAAACCAAAAGTGGAAGAAAAAACTGAGAGTAAACCAAAGGTTGAAGTTAAACCAAAAGTTGAAGCAAAACCAAAAGTGGAAGAAAAAACTGAATCAAAACTAAAAGTGGAAGAAAAAACTGAGAGTAAACCAAAGGTTGAAGTTAAACCAAGGGTAGAAGCAAAGAAAAAAGAAAGAGAAGAAAGAATTGCAGTACTAAATATTTATACAACATTTAATAATACTGTTATGAATTTAACAGATTTATCAGGAAAAAGTCTTGCAAAATTTAGTGGAGGACAGAGTACAAAACAAGATAGGTTAAAAGCAAATCCTACAATTGCTATGTTTATAGCACAAAAAATTGCTGAAGAAGCAAAAGAAAATGGAATAACAGGATTTTATGTAAAAATAAGAGCTTCAACAGGTCAGAATAATCCAGGACCAGGAGCACATGCAGCAATTAAATCATTAACAAGAGCTAGATTTAAAATACTCAGTATTATGGATACTACAAGAATACCAAGAGGCGGACCAAAGAAAAAAGGTGGAAGAAGAGGTAGAAGGGTCTAGGGTTAAGTTTAAAAATAGAAAAACCGATTTTATAAAATGATAAGAATTAAAAACCAAGATAAAGAAAAACTAAAATTAAGTTTTTTCACAGATATGTCTTTAAGTTTAGCAAATGCTATAAGGCGAAGTGCTTTAGAGATTCCTATAATGGCGATTGATGAAGTTGAGATTTTTAAAAATGATTCTGCATTATATGATGAAATGATAGCTCATAGAATTGGATTAATACCAATTAAAACAGAAAAAGCTATCAAAGAAACAAAATTTAAATTAAAAGAAAAAGGTCCAAAAACAGTTTATTCAAGTGATATTCATCCATCTATTGGAACCGATTATGAATTACCAATTGTTATTTTAGATCAAGATCAGGAATTTGAAATAATTGCTAATGCTAAACTAGGGAAGGGAATAGAACATATTAAATATTCTCCAGGATTAATTTATTTTAGACATAATGTAGATGAAGATATTCTTGATTATGTTCATATTAATGAGGATGGAAAAGTTAGTTTTGAGGAAGAGGAATTAAAAGTAAAAAATCTTTCAGAAGAACAAATGAATAAAATAAGAAAAACCAAAGAGGTTAAAGAATTAGAACTTAATATTGAATCTTGGGGACAGATTAGTGCTAAAGATATATTTCTTAGATCTATTGATATTCTTGATGAAAACTTGAAAGAGTTTGAAAAGGCTATGAAGTAGATTGATTATTCTTGTTCTATAAGAGAAAAGTATAAATATGTTGAAAAATTATTTATTTTATTCTAAGGGGGAAATTAAATTCTTAATAAATAAAAATGAAAACACTGCCGAACTTGTTGGATTAAGTTTTGGAGATGGTGGACTCACTTATCGAAGTAATTCTAAAAGAGTTAAATTTCAATTGAGAGGTCATCTTATTGAAGATAAAGAACATTATGACAATCATATAATCCCTCTTTTTAATAAAGAGATTATGTTTCCCATCTTTGGAAGGAATGTTGGAATAGTTTTCAATAAGAATAAATGTTTTTATGGTTTAACAGTAGAAAGTGTAAAAATTGAAAAATATTTCAATGAATTAGGAATTCCTAGTGGAATTAAGGATAAACTTTATGTTCCTAAGTGGATCAAAAATAATAAAAAATTTGTTTTTAGATTTTTAAGAGGATTTCTGGATACTGACGGATGTGTTTCTTGTCAAAGAAATTATTCCATTAGAAGTAATAAATTTCATACACAAATAAGAATTTATCTTTCATGTACCTCAGAAAATCTTATGAAAGAGATAGGAGAATTATTGAAGAATCTTGGATTTAAAATTCTTTTTAGAAGTGAAAAGAGAAAAAATTGGAAAAGGCTCTATAGGATTACGTTATCGGGAGGGGTCCAAGTAGATAGATGGTTTGAGTTAATTGGATCTAAAAATCTAAAACACATCACTAAATATTTAATATGGAAAAAATTTGGTTTCTGCCCTCCTTATACAACTTTAGATGAAAGAAAGAAAATACTTAAAAAGGTGGATTCTCCTTATACATATTATGCGGAGATGCCGGAGCGGTCAAACGGGACACGTTAAGGCCGTGTTGGCTTAGTGCCTACGAGGGTTCAAATCCTTCTCTCCGCATAAATTTCTAGTATTTATTTTATAAAAGGAAGTTTTAAAAGGCATAATTTCTCAAGAAAATTACAATGAATTTGTTTAAAGGATTAAAACAAGGAATCGGAAATTATCCAGGCCTAGTAACTACTCTAGCTAGAGGAGGAAAATTTGAAATTAGTGAACTCTCACAAAGAATTAGAGATTATCTCAATCCAGCA
>CAZJPU010000034.1:0-2310 GCA_964548105.1 Candidatus Woesearchaeota archaeon
ATACAATCGCTTTTAATACTCCTAAAACTCCTGTCCAAAAACTAGTTGCATTAGCGACAAAATAAATTGCTGCCCCAATAAAACCAAGGCCATAAAATGCCCCACCACAAGAATTGCAGGAATTTATTTTACAATCTTTTATTTTTTTTGCCATTTTTTGTTCTTAGTTATAATTAGTTTTTTTAAGTTTAAATATTTAAGGTTTTTGGGTGTAATAATTTTTTCACTTAGTTAATGGCTTTTATTTTTATTTATAGATGGTCATAATCAGGTTTAACCTTGAAAATTTTATTATAAACTTTTTCTTTATATTTTTTTGAGATTTTTTTATTTTTAATAATTTTTGTGTTAGTATGTTGTTTTTAAGGGAGGATTGTATAATATTTATAATAATTTAGAGAGTTTTTTTGTAGAAAGTTAATATGTTTCTAAAAAAAGGAATTTTCTACAAAAAACATATAGTGAATATATAAAATAAGTGAAAACTTTAAATCTTTAATTGAATTATAAAGAAATATGGTAAATGTACAGTATTTTCAACATTGTGAAAATCTAGAAGATATTCATCTAGGGGGTCCTGCAATAGTAAGTGGGCTTGATAGACGTGCTGCAATGGATTTTTCAGATGAAGTTATTAAAGGATTAAGAACTTCAAAGAGTGGTCTTATTGGTTTTGAAGAATTAACTGAGTATTCTTCAAGGTTTATAGGAGATCCTGAAACAAAGAGAAAATATACTGTTTTAAATAATTATATGGATAATGTTTATGCTAAAAGAATTACTCAACCTTTTTATATATTTATTGGAGGAGCTGCAAGTACTGGAAAAGATACATTAGTTCAAAATTTACAATATTTATTAAGGGGATTTGATAGAGTAACTGGTACTGATTCTCTTAGAGAGCAGGTTAGAACTGAGGTTATTCAAGAGCATGAGGGTCGAGAAAATGTTCCTGCTGAAAAATTATATTTATTTGAAGCACTTTTCAATTTAAAAGGTGGAGATATGCATAGACAAATAGAGGCAGTAAAAAGAAAAGTGCCTGAATATTTTTTACAGCAAGCAGAAAGTGAATGTAAGGGATGGATGCATCCTTTTTATGTATTACAAGGAACTCATGTAGTTCCTGGATTTGAAGAAGTAGTTGACGGAGAAAACAAAATGTTAGCAATTGTAAGCCCTTCACAAGGAGCATTAGCTTCAAGAGTGCGTTCAAGGCAAGATAGGGAACGAGGGCCTGTGGGGTCGAGTTCTGAGGGAATGCAAAGATCTATTGAATGTCGTAAAACAATAGGTATAAGGGATTATTTACAAGGACTTGCTATGGAAAAGGGTAATGCTGTGATTAATGAAGATCATTGGTTGAAAACTGTACAAAGTTTTGGAGAACATTTGGTAGGAAAATTAGAGAGTGTTCTTGAAGGTCAGAGGGTTAGTGTTTAAGATTGTTTTTAGGAAAATTATATAAACCTTTATTTGTTTTTTATAGAGAAAAAGAGATTGAGTAAATGGTAGATTTAATAACCGGTTTTGCAACAGCAGTTAATGAAACAGTTGGAGTTATTGGAAGTTCTGAAGCAAATTCTGCAGTTGCAGGGATTATAGCTCTTATTGGAATGTTTCTTATGTTGTTTTTAGTTGTTTTTTTATTTATGATGGTTTTCACAGTTGGTTTATATGTTTATACTTCTTTTGCATTAATGAGTATTGCTAAGAAAGCAAAAGTTGAACCTTCTTGGCTTGCATGGATTCCTGTTGGAAATCTTTTTTTATTGAGTAAAATTGCAAAAATGCATTGGTGGCCAATCTTATTTTTTATAGCTTTTCTTTTACCTTCAACGAATAATATTTTTGTTGCTTCTATAATTGGTATTATTTATTTAGTTGCTTTTATTATTTTGTTTGTGCATGGTATTATTTGGTGGTGGAAGACTTTTGAAACTGTAGGAAAACCAGGGTGGTGGTCTTTGATGATATTAATACCTTTTTTTGGATTTATTGTTTTTTTAGTATTAATGGGAATTGCAGCCTGGGGAAAAGAAGAGGTTTTAAGTTCTAGAGTTAAGAAATAGTTGTTTTTTTTATTTAGAATTTTTGAAAATATATTTAGTCTAGGATATAAACCTTTAAATATTTTGGTTGGTTTGAAATACCATGAAAAAATACAATGAAAAATTATTTTTATTATTTTTCTTGATATTTTTTGTTATATATTTCTCTGGTATTGATTTGGTTAGTGCAGAAGATCCTCAATCATTAGTTGCTCATTACTCTTTTGAAAATGATGCAAGTGATGTTAGTGGAAATGGT
>CAZJPU010000034.1:2410-11834 GCA_964548105.1 Candidatus Woesearchaeota archaeon
TGCTTTAAGTGAAGAAGAGATTTTGGAGGAATATAATAAGGGAAGAAAAGATGTTACTAACGATAAATTAGTTGCTCATTACTCTTTTGAAAATGATGCAAGTGATGTTAGTGGAAATGGTAATGATGGTGTTCTTCAAGATGGTGCTAAAGTAGAGAAGGTTGATGGTGGCAATGCCTTAGTTTTAGATGGAATTAATGATTATGTTGAAGTTTTAGATGATGATAATGATTTGAATATTAGGGATACTGTTACAGTTAGTTTATGGTTTAAATCAGATGTTGTGGATGATCCCACTGGGGAAGATAAATGGGCACCTTTAGTTACTAAATCTACTGATAATTATCGTACTGGAAGAACTTATCTTATGTATAGATATAATTTAATTCCTAGGGTTTATTCTTTTACTAGAGATTTAACCAGAGCTCAGAAAAGTGTTCGTTTTAATGGTGTAGAGGATGATAAATGGTATCATTATGTTACTGTAATAGATAGAAAAGATGCAAATAAAATTACTGGGTATTTAAAGGGCGTAAAAATAAGATCAACAGATTTGGGAATTAATACATTGTCTCAGGATTCATCTGGATTTCCTTTATTAATTGGAAGTGGTGATGAGAACCTTGCAGGTTTTGATAAATTCTTTAAGGGTAAAATTGATGAAGTTAAAATTTGGAATTATGCTTTAAGTGAAGAAGAGATTTTGGAGGAATATAATAAGGGAAGAAAAGATGTTGTTAAAAATAAATTTGTTAAAGCAGTTGGAAAAGATTTTTATATTAATGGGATGCCTTTTTATTTTGGTGGAACTAATAATTATTATTTAAGATATGGAGATTCAGATTGTATTGCTTATGATGAAAATGGGGGATGTAGTAAGGAAGTATTAGATGATGCTTCTGAAATGGGCCTTAAGGTAATAAGAACTTGGGGATTTACTGACGGACCTTATTATTGGGGATCTTTGCAACCAGCTTTAGGTGTTTATGATGATGAAGTATTTAAGCAAATGGATCTTTTAATAAAAGAAGCAGAAGAAAGAGATTTAAAATTAATAATTCCTTTAGTTAATAATTGGCCTGAATATGGGGGGATGTGCCAATATGTTAGTTGGTGTGGGATTTCTAATTCTAATCAGTGTGATCCTTCTGCAAGTTCTGGAATTGGATCAGAGGTTCATGATGAATTTTATACAAATCTTTGTACAAGAAATGCATTTAAAAGTTATATCAATTATGTTCTTAATAGGAAAAACAATTTGACAGGAAGATATTATAAGGACGAACCTTCGGTTTTTGCATGGGAATTAGGAAATGAACCTAGGGCAAGGTCTGACCCTACTGGAGACATTTTAGATTCTTGGGTTGAAGAAATGAGTTCTTATATTAAAAGTATTGATTCTAATCATATGGTTACTACAGGTATTGAAGGATTTAATATAGACCAGAGTTCTGAGGATATAGGTCTTGGAACTGAAGGGACAGATTTTGTAAGAAATCATAATCATCAAGGCATAGATTTTGCAACATTTCATATGTACCCAGATCATTGGGAGATTACTAAAGAGAGAACAATTCAGTGGATACAAGAACATGTAAATGATGCACATAATGTTCTTGGAAAACCAGTTATAGTAGAAGAATTTGGAAAACAAGGTTCTTTAAAAGAAGATTATATGCAGGATTGGTATAATTTATTTGAGTCTGAAAAGGTAAATGGTAATTTATTTTGGCATTTAGTTGATCATAACTATATATGGGAAGATGGTTTTTCTGTTAATTATCCTGAAGACACAAATATTATTTCATTAATAACAGAGGATGCAAATTATTGGGATAATTATAATCAGCAATTATCTCCTTCTAATGATGCTCCTGTTCTTAATCATATTTCTGATATTGTTGTTGATGAAGGAGATTTAGTTGAAATAAGTGTTAATGCTTTTGATTCTAATGGGGATTATATTTTCTATTCTATAAATGATGCTTATCATTTTGATAAAACTGAAACTGGTTTTGAATGGCAAACATATATTGGCCTTGATAGTGGAGAATATGATATAATAATTAAGGCAAGTGATGGAATATCTTGGGATACAGAAACAATACATGTTGTAGTTAATCCTGTTGCAGGTTGTTTAAGACCTATTGATGGGATGCAGATAGGAAGAGATGTTACATTATGCACGGATAGTTATTATCTTCCAAATGGTATTGCTGTTGCAGATGATGTAACCTTAGATTGTGATGGTGCAGAGATTCAGGGAGATAATGTGGATTGGGGAATTACCTTAAGTGGAAACAATATTGTAATAAAAAATTGTATTATCACAGAATATAGTCAATGTGTGCAGTTATTGCAAGCAGAAAATATACAATTATTAAATAATGAATTTTTAGGAGGTTGTTATCAGGGAATAAATATAAGAGAGTCTAATAATATTGATGTGATAAATAATAAATTTAAATATAATGCCGATATTGGGTTGTATGCTTATCATTCTACTGATATTATTGTTCAACAAAATACTTTAGAGCATAATGGTAAGGGAATTTATTGGGATGGGGGGTCTTTGAGTAAGATTGAATTAAATAGTTTTACTTCTAATTATGGAGGGGCTATATATCTTTTAGCTTCTTCAGATGATAATGAGATTATAAACAATATTATGAATAATAATGGGATTAGTTGGGGGCAAGGTGGAGGAATTTCTTTGCAATCTAGTAGTAATAATTTTATAACTGAGAATGAATTCTCTAATAATTATCAAGCATTTAATTTTGCTCCTGGTTCTATTAATAATTTTGTTTATCATAATAATATTAAGACAAGCATGGTTTCTCAGGCAATAGATACAGGGGCAAACTCTTGGGATTATAATAATGAGGGAAATTATTGGAGTGATTATGATTCTCCTGGAGAGGGGTGTATTGATTCAGATTTGAATGGTATTTGTGATTCTCCTTATGTTATAAATGCAGAGAGTAAAGATAATTTTCCATTTTTTAGTCCTAGTGGGTGGGAGAATATTCCTGGATGTGGTAGTGATTCTGATTGCAGGGCAGATTTTTATTCTGAGAATTATTGTTTAAATGGGGATGTTTATAGAGATTTTCATGATTTCGCTTGTATTAATGGAAAATGTGCTGAAAATATAATTTTAAATTTAATGGAAGTTTGTGAGGTTGGTTGTGAGGATGGAGAGTGTATTGAACCTGAATGTTATGATAATGGTGATTGTGACGATTTTAATGTTTATACCGAAGATACTTGTATAACTCCTGGAACAATTAATAGTTATTGCAGTCATGATGCAATAGAATGTTTGAATGAAGGTGATTGTGGAACAGATGGATTAATAGGAGATCTTTTTTGCAGTGGAGATGATGTTTATCAATCTTTTCAAGAATTTGAATGTAGTAATCCCGGAAGTGTAACTAGTTCCTGTAGTGATTCTACAACTCCTCAATTGGTAGAGGCTTGTGCAGATACCTGTGTTAATGGATTGTGTGTTGATGTACTTTGTTACGGAGATTCTGATTGTGGAACAGATGGATTAATAGGGGATCTTTTTTGCAGTGGAGATGATGTTTATCAATACTTTCAAGAATTTGAATGCAGTAATCCTGGAGCTACACAAAGTTATTGTTCTACTACTTCTTTTCCTCAATTAATGGAAGAGTGTGGGGTTGGTTGTTCTGGTGGAGAGTGTATTGTGGAAAATTGTATTGTTCCTTATAGTGGGATGTTAGTTACAGGAGAGGTTGTATTTTGTCCAGGAACTTATGAAATTGATGAGGCAATCAATTTAGCTGATAATTCTAATCTTATTTGTGATGGGACTATTCTTAAAGGGGATGGGAGCATCATTGCTATGGAGATGGGTAGCAGGGGAAGTGTTAAAAACTGTATTTTAGATAATTTTTTGAGAGTGTTTAATGGATATCATGATCATAATAACATTTTTGAAAATAATACTATAGTTAATTCCTCTAATGCTTTTTATTTGCATGATGTTCAGAATACTCAATTTTTAAATAATCATATAACAAATTGTTCTCGAGGATTTCATATTTGGTGGCATAGTCATTATAATGAATTTAGAGATAATGTTGTTGAAAATTGTTCTTTAGGATTTTATTTTGATTGGCATTCTGGAAATAATCTTTTTTCGGGTAATAAAGTGAATGGAAATAACAATGGATTTTATCATGCTTTAGATTATTATGGGACTGTTTATAATAATACCTTTATTGATAATGAAGTTAAAAACAATAATCATGGATTTTCTTTAGGGCGGTATGAAGATTCTATTTTAAGAGATAATTTAATTGAAAATAATAATTATGGAGTTTCTTTAACAAATTCAAATAATAATCAAGTTTATCATAATAATTTTGTTAATAATTTGATAGTTTCTGCGAGAGACAGTAATGGAGATAATGATTGGGATTATAACAATCAAGGAAATTATTGGAGTGATTATGATTCTCTTGGAGAAGGGTGTTTTGATTTAGACTTTAATGGTATTTGTGATTCTCCTTATGTTATGGATATTGATGGTCAAGATAATTTTCCGTTTACCACAGAGGGTGGGTGGGAGAGTATTCCTGCATGTAGAAATTATCAGGTTCAGGATTTAGTTGTTGGAAGTGCAACAGAGCATAGGCTTTATTTAGATGGGCATCATTTTTTAACAATTATTGATGACCAGGGGACTTTTAATATAAGGCCTCATCCAGGAGAAGATGTAAATGGTTGGGGAAGTTCTTTGTATATGCAACCTTTTTTACCTGGAGCAATTTTAAAACATACAATTATTGATGATATTAATATTAAATGCAATGAAATCGAAGTTATTGCTCATGGAAAAGTTTCTAGAGGGGTTAGTACTAATTATGGAGATTGGGATACAGATTTAAGTTTTAGTTATAATCCTTTATTAAAAAAAGTAAATGGTTGGGGAGAATATGATGTTAATCTGATGGGAAGTTTGTCTTCTTCAACAGGAGATTTGAATTTGTTTAAATTAGCTAGTAATTATTTAGATGATGTTCCTTTGTTAAATGGGGGTGATGGAGATACTGGAGATATGAAATATGCTGATGTAAGTGGTAAATTTGATTTTAGATGGAATCCTTCATTACAACCTTCGCATTTTCCTTATGATTTTTCTGATTCTTTATCAATTGATGTTATAGGAGATTATAATCAGGTTGATACTGTTGCTCAAGGGTATGCATATATTGAGCCTGCTTATAAACCTAGCATGAAAGTTATTTTGAATTCAAGTCAAAAAAATATCCCTATGATTTTTGGAGGAATGTATGATTGGGGTGAGAGAAAGGATTTTTGGGAAGATAATGTTGGAATTACTCCTTTGATTGTGCAAAGTTCTTCTTATACTGATTATAGCTTTGATGTCTTGTTTGTATCTGAGGCTATTGAAGGTGATGGAGGTTTGGGGGCGCAAGGGAATTTTGAAGAAAATAGTTTTGATATGGTTTTGAATAGTGAAAATGAAGATAATGAAAAGGATGAAAATTCAAAAAGTAGTAGGAGTTTAGGTAGTAGCACCTTTAAAAATTCTGATAGTGATAATGCTGGGGTAGAGAGTGTAAAAAGTTCTCCTGATTCAGAGGTAACTGAGGTTATTTATTTAGGCTCTAAAGATAATGGTGTAATTCGTTTAGGTGGTGAAGAAGGAGAGAGTGAAGAAGGAGAGAGTGAAGAAGGAGTAGGATTTTTTGGAAGTATGGTTGATTTTATTAAATGGTTGTTTTGATTTGTTTGGATTAGGAAGTTTTTTAAAGGGCTGATTTTATGTTTATTTGAGGTGAATACCTCAGAATATTTCTGAGATTAATGTTATTAAAATAAAATGGCAAAAATAATTATTCCTGGAAGTAAGGTAGTTGGTGTATCTCGGGAGTTTGAAATTGAAGTAGGAGATTTAGTTTTGTTAGTTCTTAATTCACATCATATGTATGGTAAAAGAAAAGCAGCATCTTTTGGTGTTTTTCCTGAACATCAAAGAGAAGGGAGTTTGTGGTTAGATCCTAAATATATTCTTAAACCAGCAGAAGAACTAGGAGGGGTTATGATTCATATGTTTTATCCTCCTACACATAATAATCCTGTTAAATTAAGTCAAATTAAAGAACTTTATGTTGGACAAGATAAGATTGTTGAGGCTTTGGGTAGTTGGGAAGGATATAAACCTCATGCAGATATTGTATCCATGATGGAAAAACCTTATTTAAGAGGAGCGTTCGTAGATTAAAATGCCAGTAGACTTAAGAACTCGAAAGTTAGCACAATTAGCAGTTAGATATAGTGTTGTTGTTAAACCTGGGCAAAAAGTGATTATTAGTGGAGGGGTTGAAGCTATTGATTTTTTAAAAGAATTATATAAAGAAATAATTATGCAAAAAGCAATTCCTATTGTTAAAGTGGGTTTACCTGATGTAAGTGATTTTTTTTATAAATATGCAAATAAAGAACAAATTGAATTTTTTCCAGATTATTGGATGAATACTATTAAAGAAGCAAGTGCTTATATTGGAATAAGTAGTAATTTGAATACAAAAGAATTAACTAATTCAGATTCTAAAAAGATTATAGATAGGGCAAAAATTGTTCATCCTATTTCTGATTATATTTGTAATACAAGGGATAAAATAAAAAGGGTTACTATTGCTTATCCTGTTCAAGCTCTTGCACAAGATGCTGAGATGAGTTTAACAGAATATGAAAATTTTGTTTATGGTGCTTGTTTAGTTGATTGGAAAGAAGAGGGAAAAAGACTTGAGAAGATTTCAAAGGTTTTTGAAAAAGGTAAGGAAGTTCATTTGATTGGAGAAGGAGTTGATTTAAAATTTAGTATTAAGGGAAAAAATTGTATTGCAGATAAGGGTGAGGAAAACATGCCTGGAGGAGAGGTATTTATGGCTCCTGTTAGGGAGAGTTTAAATGGATTGATTAAATTTGATTATCCTGCAATTAGAAATGGGAAAGAAGTTACAGATATTGAGTTAAAATTTGAAAATGGGAAAGTTGTTGAAGCAAAAGCAAGTAAAAATGAAGATTTTTTAATGGAGATGTTGAAAGTAGATGAGAATTCAAGTTATGTTGGTGAGTTTGGAATAGGATGTAATCCTAAAATAAATAAGTTTACTAAAAATTTGTTATTTGATGAAAAAATTAATGGGACAATTCATTTAGCTTTAGGAATGGCCTATAAGGATAATGGTGGAGGGAATGATAGTGTAATTCATTGGGATATTGTTAAAGACATGAAAAAAGCAAAAATGATTTTAGATGGAAAGGTGGTACAAGAAAAGGGTAAGTGGAAGATTTAGTTATATTATCTAATTAACAATTATTTTATCTGCTTGAATTTGTAAGTTTCCCTTATATTCTGTTATTTTCCCTATAACTGTTATTTTTTGAGCTTTTTTTAGATTTAATATTTTATTAAAAGTAATGTCAATTTTTCCAGTTTCATCTTGTATTGAGATAATTTGGAAATTATCATAATTTATTAGGTTAAGGATTTCTCCAGAGGTTGTTATTTTTTTATTTAATAACTTATTATTTATTTTTTCTATTTTTATTTGTTGTGAAGGTAAGATGTTGGCTAGAACTAAAAGTAGTAAGATTCCTACAATTGCTATTACAAAAGAGAGCTTTAATAATGAAATTTTCCTATTTCTCATATAATTATAGATTAGAAAGCTTTATTAAATGTTTTTTATTCAGGAAAACATGGTATTAAATGATAAGGAAAGATTTGAATTAATAAAAAGAAATACTCAGGAGATTGTTCCCGAAGATGATTTGAAAATATTGTTGAAGGAAAAAAAGAATCCTGTTGTTTATTGGGGGACTGCTGTTACTGGAAAACCAAGTATTGCTTACCTTTTTCCTTTGTTAAAATTAAGTGATTTTGCTAAGGCAGGCTTTAAAATTAAGGTTTTATTGGCGGATTTACATGGAGCATTAGATGGAACTCCTTGGGTAGTTTTAGATAGAAGATATGATTATTATAAAGAAATTATTACTCAGATGTTTAAAGTTTTAGGAACAGATTTGAACCAGATTGAATTTGTTAAAGGAAGTGAGTTTCAGTTAAAACCAGAGTATAGTTTTGATATTTTAAAAATGGCTAGCCTTAATTCAGTTAATGATTGTAAAAGGGCTGCCGCGGAAGTTGTTAAATTTGGAGATAATCCTTATTTAGGGGGTTTGATTTACCCAATCATGCAATCTTTAGATGAACATTATTTAAATGTTGATGTTCAGTTTGGAGGGTTAGATCAAAGAAAAATTTTGATGTTTGCTAGGGAAAACTTACCTTATGTGGGTTATGACCCAAGAATTGAAGTGATGAATCCAATGATTCAAGGATTAGTTGGTAAAAAGATGAGTTCTAGTGATGCTAAAACTAAGATTGATTTTATAGATTCTGTAGAAGAGGTTAAATCCAAGGTGAATAAAGCAGATTGTATTGAAGGAGATCCAGATAATGGTGTTATGGCTTTTTTAAAATATGTTGTTATGGTTATTAAACAAGATAAGAAAGAGAAATTTGTTGTTGAGAGGGATAAAAAATATGGGGGAAATCTAGATTTTAGTAATTATGATGAAGTTGAAAAAATGTTTGTTAAAAAAGAGTTACATCCAATGGATTTGAAAATGGCAGTTGCTAAAGAGATTAGTGAATTATTATCTAAGGTAGATGTTAAGAAATTGAAAGCTTTAGAAGAAAAGGCTTATGAATGATTCTAAAATGATTGAAAAAGTTATTATAAATAGCATTTATGGAGATTTAGAAGGAGATTTTTATAAGGGAAATTCAGATAAATGTATAATTTTGTGTCATGGTTCTTGTTCTAATAAAGATAAGGAAAAAAATAAATTAACTTCTAAGGAACTTTCTGAAGCAGGTTTTAATGTTTTAGCTTTTAATTTTGGAGGAAGTGGAAATAGTTATGATACTGAAATTGATATTGATAAGCAAGTTGAGGATTTAAAATCTGTAGTTAATTTTGTTAAAGAAAAAGATTTTAGTGAAATTGGTTTAATTGGAGATAGTTTAGGAGGATTGATTGTTCTCAAAACCCATTCTTATATTTCTGAAGATATTAGAGTTTTATGTTTATGGGCCCCTGTTTCAAAAGCAAGGACAAAGCAGATGTTTTTTGAAGAGTATAAATGTTCTGAACAACAGATATTAGAAAAAGGAGTTTATATTCAGGTTAAAGATGGGAAAGAATTTAGAATTCCTTTGAAACAAATTGAAGATTTTGAAAAATTTAATCAAGATGAAGTTTTTTCTAAGATAACCTGTCCTGTTTTAATTGTTCATGGAACTGATGATACTACTATTTCTCTTTTAGATTCAGAAGAAGCTAGAGATAAA
>CAZJPU010000035.1:0-11804 GCA_964548105.1 Candidatus Woesearchaeota archaeon
AGAGTTTTATTTCCATGACAACCAATTACCGTATACGGCAACCAATCATAACAGTAGCAGGTCATGTTGACCATGGAAAAACAACAATCTTAGATTCAATCAGAAAAACATCGGTCTATGACACAGAAGCAGGAGGAATAACTCAAAAAATTTCTTTTACTAAAGTTCCAATTGAAGATATACAAAAAAGATGCCCACTAATCAAAGAAAACGAGATTAAATTAGATTTTCCAGGATTTTTATTTATAGATACTCCCGGACATGCGGCATTCTCTCACTTAAGAAAACGTGGAGGCAATCTTGCAGATTTAGCTATTCTAGTCATGGATATTAATGAAGGAATTATGCCTCAAACTCAAGAAGTTATTGAAATCCTAAAGATAAATAAGATTCCTTTTATAATTGCTCTAAATAAAATAGATAATATTTCTGGTTGGAGAAAACAAGCAGAAAATCTTAAAGAAAATATAGAATTACAATCTGAAAATACAAAAATGGATTTTAATGAAAAATTACTAACAATTATGGGCAGTTTATATCATCATGGTTTTAATGCTAAACCTTTTTATGAAGTCGCTGATTTTACAAAAGAACTTGCCTTAGTTCCATGTTCTGGAAAAACTAAGGAAGGAATAAGTGAATTAATCTCTATGTTATGTGGAATTAGTCAAAAATTCTTAAAACAAGGATTAGAATTAAAAGAAGATGCTAAAGGAGTAATATTAGAAATTAAAAAACAAAAATCAATGCAATATATTGAATCAATTCTTTATGACGGTATTTTAAAGGTAGGAGATGAGATTGCAATTGCAAGTTTTGATGAACCTGTTATAACTAAAATAAGAATTCTTGAAGAAATACTTCCGATCACTAATAAATTTAAACCAACAAAACAAGTTACTGCAGCAACAGGTATTCGTATGCAACTTACTAATACTGATGAAATCTTACCTGGAATGCCTTTTACTATATTTAAAAATAATTCTAAAGAAATTAAAGAAGAGTTTAAAAAAGAATTAGATGAAAAACTACAAACAGATGATACAGGAATTATTATTAAAGCAGATGCATTAGGAAGCCTAGAAGCACTAGTAACAATGCTTAGGCAAGAAAAAATTCCAATTATAAGTGCAGGTATTGGTAAAATCAATAAAAAAGACATTATTTCAGCAAGAACAAGTTTAAAGGAAGATCCACTAAATGCTATTATTCTAGGTTTTAATACTGAGGAAGATGATGAAGTCAAAGAAATGGTAAAAGAAAAAAAAGAAATTAAAATCCTAACTAATGATATTATTTATAAATTAATTGAAAACATTGTTAAATTTAAACAAGAAAAAAGTGATGAAATTAAAAGAGAAAAACTCCTTGGACTTGCAACTATCTGCAAATTAAAAATTCTTCATCAATTTGTTTTTCGTAATAGTAATCCTGCTGTTTTTGGAGTTCTCGTTGAAGCAGGAAAACTAAAACCAAGAATTCCTTTAATAAATAAGGATGGAGAGAAAATTGCTAAAGTAAAAGCTATTCAAGAACAAAGCAAATCCATTGAACAAGCTGAACAAGGAAAAGAAATAGCAATGTCCCTACCAGGAATAATGTTTGACCGAGTTTTAGGAAATGAAGATTATCTTTATTCAGATATCTCTGAACCTCAATTTAGAGAATTTAAAGAAAATAAGTCTTTATTAACACAAGATGAAATCCAAACTCTTCAAAAGATTGCACAGATTAAAAGAAAAGAAAAAGCCACTTGGGGTGTCTAACAAAACAATTACCTTTAAAAACTTCTTTTTAAAATTATTTTAATGAGTTCAGTAGATTTATTAGTCAGAAAATCAGATTCACCAGATTTAATGGTAGGAATATCAGATTCACCAGATTTAGTAGTAAGAAGATCTGATGCAAAAGATGATTATATTAATTATAGATTTAGAGCTGTAAGAAAAAGCAAAGGTTATACTCTCCAACAATTAGAAGAATTAACAGGAATTAATGAAGAAATAATTACTTCTTATGAAACTATAAGAACTTTTCCTACAAATGAAAGAGCAACAAAATTAAGTCAAGCATTAGAAACAAACAGAACATATTTATTCCCAGAAAGTTTAAGAGAACTAACAATTGAAATAAGAAAAGAGAGAAGAGAAAAAGCTTCTAAAAAACCAAGAATTACTACAGTTCCTTTAACAAGAAGTATAAAAAGAAGTCTCATAGAACCTTCTTCTAGAAACACTTTTGATAATCCTCAAGAAGATCTTTACTCAACTATTGATAAAATGTTAGAGCAATTAACACCTAGAGAAAGAGAAGTAATAATCTTAAGATATGGATTACCCGATTCTAATAGAGAATATTTAGAACCTCTTACTCTTAAAGAAATTAAAGGAAAATTTGGAATAACTATAGAGGGGGTAAGGAAAATTGAAGTAAAAGCAATAGGAAAGCTTCGATTATCTCCAAAAGCAAGATTATTCAGACAACTTTTAACAGAAGACTGATTTAAATCTATTTTTCAAAAAACAAAACTAACTCAAACACCCTTTAACAAATCCATCAAATAAAGGGGCAGGTTTCAACAAACTGCTTTTAAATTCTGGATGTGCTTGAGTTGCTATAAAGAATTTATGTTCTGGTAATTCAATAAACTCAACAAGTTTTCCATCAGGACTCATTCCTGAAAAAACCATTCCTTCTTTCTTTAAAATATCATGATATTTAGGATTAACTTCATATCTATGCCTATGCCTTTCAGAAACTTCATTAGTATTATACAATCCCATTGTCTTACTCCCCTCTTTTAAAATTGCTTTATAGGCCCCAAGCCTCATAGTACCACCTTTATCTGTAATACTTTTCTGTTCTGGCAAAATATCAATAACAAGATCTTCTGAATTAGGATTAACTTCAGAAGTATGCGCATTTAAATGACATTTATTTCGTGCAAATTCAACTACAGCTAATTGAAGTCCTAAACATAAACCAAGAAAAGGAATATTATTTTCTCTTGCAAATTGAATAGCATTAATCTTACCTTCAACTCCTGAACTTCCAAAACCTCCAGGAACCAGGATTCCCTGAAATTCTTTTAATTTTTCTATATTTTCTGTATTCTCTTCAAAATCTTTTGCATCAATCCAAGTTATTTCAACCTTACAATTATTATTTGCACCAGCATGTTTCAAAGATTCATTTACAGAAATATAAGAATCTGTTAATTGATAATCACCTATATCAAGATATTTACCAATCATTGCAATTTTAATTGTTTTCTCAGCATTTACTAATTTATCAACCTTATTTTTCCATTCAGACCAATCAGGTTTTTTCTTTGCCTCTAATTCAAGTCTTTTCAAAATTTTTTCACCTAAACCTTCTTTTTCCAAATCCAAAGGAATTACATAAATAGTATTTGCAGTTCCTTTACCCATAACATCTGGCATTGAAATAACATTTTCAGATCTTATATTTGCATATCTTTCTATTTTTTTCTTTCTTACATCATCAAGAGCCTTTTTTCCCCTACATAAAATAAAATCAGGTTGAATTCCACTCTCTCTAAGTAGTTTAACAGCAGTCTGAGTTGGCTTAGTCTTCATCTCCTCTATATGACTCGGAATTGGAAGATAAGTAATCATTACATAACAAATATTTTTACTACCTATTTCATTTTCTAAACTTTTCATTGCAAATAAAAAAGGAAGGTTTTCATAATCACCAATAGTTCCTCCAATTTCAATTAAAACAATATCTTTACCTTCTGAAACTGTTTTTAGTCTAGATTTTATCTCCTCTGGAACATGAGGAATAAACTGCACTGTTTCTCCTAAAAAATCTCCTCTTCTCTCTTTTTCAATCAAACTCCGATATATCTGACCTGTTGTAATATTATTTATCTTTGAAAGAGGAATACCAATAAATCTCTCATAATTTCCTAAATCCTGATCAATTTCTCCACCATCATCAGTAACCCATACCTCTCCATGCTCAGTTGGTCTTAAAGTTCCAGCATCACAATTAATATAAGGATCTATTTTTACAACAGAAACTTCAAAACCCCTTTCTTGCATCATTTTCGCAATAGAAGCTGTTGCTACCCCTTTTCCAACACCAGAAATTACACCTCCTATCACAACTATAAACCTTGTCATTTTTAAAAATTTCTTATAATCACACACCCAATGCATAAATTTTTTGAAAATTCAAAATCATAAAGATTTTGTTATTAAAATAAACATCTGAATTACATTATAAAGATTTGGATAGTTGAGGATAGCTATTATTTAAAACATCAAAAAAACAATGGGGCACCCACACTTGCACCGAAGGTGTACTCTTCGAGCAAAAGTGTGGGTTTGTGACAGCCCCTTGTTTTTAGGATGCTCAGAAATTAACCACCAAGAACCTATCCACTTACTAAAGTAAGTGGTTTAATTTCTGACATAATAAAACCTCCTAACTTTAAAAAATATTAATTAAAAAAGAATATTATTAAGTCTAACACTTCAAACTTAAGGAATTTAAGAAAATTTTACAATTATAATTATTTAAAAACCTTTAAAAACCCATTTCTCAATTAATAATTGTAAATACAAAACAAAATGGTCTTTAAAATTAATATTTCAGATAAAGGAAAAACATACAAAGTAGAAACTGAAAACGAAAGTTTAGTTGGAAAAAGAATAGGTGAAACTATTTCTGGAGAGGATATTTCTTCTGATTTAAAAGGTTATGAAATTGAAATTACAGGAACTTCTGATTTATCTGGAATTCCAGGTTTTAAAGGTTTAGAAGGAGCTAACTATCATCGTAGATTATTAAAATTTGGTCCTGGAATGAAAAACAAAAGAAAAGGAGTAAGACTAAGAAAAACAAATAGGGGAGAAGAAATTTCCTTAAAAACTATTCAAATTAATGCAATATTATTAAAACAAGGAACTAAAAAATTTGAAGATTTATTAAACCCTAAAGAAGAAACAGAAGCTAGTCCAGAAGAAAAACCTGCTGAAGAAAAACCAGCTGAAAAACCTCAAGAAAAACCTGCTGAAAAACCTGCTGAAGACAAAAAAGAAAAACCTGCTGAAGAAAAGAAAGAAGAAGTAAAAAAAGAATAATCCTAATAAAAATATTTTTAATTTAATTCATGAAATGGGAATGATGCTAATTCTGCTAATCTTTCAAGAGAAGGATGTAATGCTATTCTTTCCAAAACTCCAGGAGAAGTATGTAAACAACCCCTAAAAGACAATCTTCCTTCCGGAATTTTAAATACCTGATGAAGATATCCTCCAAATCCCTTGTCTAAAGAACAAGGAACTCCATAGCTTTCATCAGTACCATAATTATCTTCCCACCAAGAATTATGAGTTATACCAACCCACTGATCTTTTTCTTTTATCCAAACAAATAATAATTTGTCTATAGTAGGAGAAAAACCAGAAAACTCTCTTTCTGAAATTTCCATAGAAATAATAGAATTAGGTTCTAATCCTTGATTTAATAATTCTAAATCAGGTCTAAATTTTAATTCTAAACCAAGAACTTCATATTTCAATCTTAGTAAAGGTAAATCTCCTTCAGGAATAATTACTTTTCCAGAATTTTCTAAATCATCTCCAAAAATATATGGAGATCTTCTTGCATAAGCACTTGGTCCAAAATCTAAGACAGTCATCTTAACAAAATAAGATTATTTAAAATTTATAAATTTATCCAAACTCAAGAACTATAATTAAAAATATCTGCCCCGCCTTGTCATTGGTTCATGCATCAAACGATCACAAGCCATATCTTCTAAATCATTTAAGATATCTGCTTTTTCTTCACCAGCAGCAGATCTTTTATTAAGAGTATTTTTATCATTATCAGAAAATCTTAAAGTCTCTGTTAAATATTTTGCTCTTAACCATGGCTGATTTATAGGAAGCTCTCTTCCAGCATCACAATAAATTTGATGAATTCTTTTATCTGCTATAGGCTTATAATTCGCAACATCTTCTGTAGTCCATTGTCCAAAAACCATGAATCTTCCAAATTTTTCGGGTTTTTAAAGATTTCTGCTCTGTCCAGAATAGATTGATTTAGCCTTTTGTTATTGAATTTATATTTCTTCCACCCTAATTAATGATGCGGAAAAATTAAATTCTTAAGAGAAATCAATACATCAAAAAGTTTAATTAGAACTTCAGACAACTCCCCTAATCAACCAACATCTTTAAAAAACCACCCATATTCCTAATAACATGACAAAACAACAAACAGAACAAAAGACAAAACAAGATATTGAAAATCTTGAAATGTTAAATATAGGAGTTGTAGGCCATATTGACCATGGTAAAACAACATTACTTTCAAAACTTACTGGAAAGTTTGCTGACACTCATTCAGAAGAACTTAAAAGAGGAATTACAATAAAACTAGGTTATGCAGATATTATTATTGAAAAAGGCAATAAAAAAAGATACATTAGTTTTGTAGATTGTCCAGGTCATGAAATGCTTATGGCAACTATGTTATCAGGAGCTGCCCTAATTGATGCTGCTATTTTAGTTATTGCTGCCAATGAAGGAATCAAACCCCAAACAAAAGAACACTTAATAGCATTACAAGCAAAAAAAGTTAATAAAATTATTATTATCCAAAATAAAATTGACCTTGTAACAAAACAAGAAGCACTTAATAATTATAAAGAAATAAGAAAATTCGTAAAAGGAACAATTGCTGAAAATTCTTCTATTGTACCAGTTTCTGCACAACAAGAAATAAATATTGATAAAATTAAAGATTATCTTCTTGAACTAGAAATCCCAAAAAGAGATCTTGATTCAAAACCAGAGTTCCTTGTTGCAAGAAGTTTTGATATTAATAAACCTGGAACAAAAATTAAAGATTTGCACGGAGGAGTACTAGCAGGAGTTTTAACAAAAGGAACTTTAAAAATAGGAGATGAAATTGAAATAAAACCAGGAATAACCGAAAAACATGCTAATCAAATTTCTTATAAATCCTTGAAAACAAAAATAATCTCAATTTTCAGAGGAAACAATTCTATAAAACAAGCATCTCCAGGAGGTTCTTTAGCTTTTGAAACAGAACTAGACAACATCCTTACAAAAACAGATTCTCTTTCTGGATGTATTGCATCTATTCCCAATACCCTACCAGAAATCTCAGAGACCTTAAAAATTAAACATGAATTATTTCCAGAAGTATTAGGAGAAGAAAAAATATCAAAAGTTGAACCTATCAAACCTTCAGAAATGATTATGCTTTCAATTAACACAACAACAACAATAGGGCAAGTAAAAAGGATTAAAAATAAAGAACTTGAACTTATTTTAAAAATACCTGTAATTCCAATAAAAGGCGATTCTGTTGGATTAGCAAGAAATATACATAATCACTGGAGATTAATCGGCTTTGGCGAGATTATTTGATTTGAGCAATTTAATAACAAAAATGGAAATCAAATGATCGAGTTGAGATTATCTAAATTAACAAATAAATATAATAAATAAAAATTTAGATGATTGAAGTTGAGATTCTATAACCTCTTAAAATTAAGGTCACTACTACTTAATTCTTACAAACCAAAAAATTTAAATAGCCAATATATCCCATAAAATTAAATAAACATATAAAAATTATCATAAATAATATAAAAATGACAGCAGCCTTAGAAGAACTAGATTTAGATTTCAAAGCTGATGGAGTTAGAGATTGGGCATACCAAACACCAGATAAAGAGATCCTTCCTTATGGTGCAGGTATTAATTATTTTGCAAGAGGGCTTTCAGTTAGTGAACTTGCAAAAGAAAACATGACTCAAGCAAGAGCTGCTCAAATATCAGAATCTGGATATTTTTTAGGAGCTAAAGGATTACGTGTAGGATTTATACACTGCGAAAGACCAGATGCCGAATCTCCAACTCAACTAAAGTTTGAATCTCATGTTCCATTAGATGAATCTATGAGTGGCGATCAACCACCAATCACTGGATTTTATCCAAGAGTTGTTCTTCCTCCAGAAGGAGAATTTAAATATGCTATTTTAATGGGTTGTGATAAAGGAATTTTTGGATCAAGATTTGAAAATCATACAATAGATATTCCTAGAAATACACATCCAAGTTCTGTAGTTGTTCCTAGAAATGTTCCTTGTGAAAAAGCAGTAAAAGCGGCTTTATCTGAGTTCTTACAAGGCTTTGATCACGAAAATAGTCTTCCAGAAGGAGAATATTCATTAAATATGGAAATTGAAAGAATGCCTCTTTTCGCTGTAAGAATTGATGGTTATAGGCCTTTAAGTTCTAAAACTTTAGATAATGGTCAAATGCCAAAAGAATTACCATTAGCAAATAGATACCCTCATGGAATTTTGGATTATAAATTGTTTGATATAAATGGATCTGCTCCAAGAGAAAATCCTTTAATAAGAATGATTTATCCTGATGAAAAATATGTTGAGCTCCCTTTTGTAGGACCATCTGATATTGCTGATAAATTAATTGATATCGGGAAAGTTTCTTTAGAACATGATGGTGTTGAAGACCATGCAGACCTAGTTTATATTCCTGTAAGAAGAAGTGAATCTATTCAAGAAACTGATACTAATCCTCATTTTGGTTTAGTAGAAGTTCAAATCTCAAGAGTTGCAAAAGTTAATGGAGTCACTGTTAATTATAAACCCAAGGAAGTTGAACAACCAAAAAGTTTAATTGATACCTTAGCACTTTATTCAAAATCAGAATCAGCAGACGATCTAACTATGGACGAACATACAAGAGATATAAAAGGTTTTACTTCTACATCTACACCTGTAAATACTGGTAGAACTATTTTTGCAAATGCAAGAACAGGAGCTGTTTCACCAAAAATAGCTGCGGAATGGGATGGTCATGCTCATACTTTTAGATTTTGCTTAACAAATCATCTTTAATAATTTTACTAATTTTCCAACAACAAAAACCGAAAATTTTAAATAGCTTCTTTTTATTCTAATAACTAAGTGATAGGACACTAATAATAACTTAAAAGGATCTGCCGCAAGGGTAACAACTTGCCGTATTAAGAGATTTTTAAGAGAAAGTGTCGAAAATGAATTAGAATTATTCATTAAAACATATATTCGAAGATTTAAAGGTGATATAGTCTTTCTTAATTTTATAAACATTTATAATAACTTTGAAAATTATCTACTTCATCTTCTTCAATATGTCCAAAATTGATAACTCCATAATTTATTATGGGGCGATAGTTATCAGTTTTGGAGCATCCTAAAAACAAGTGCCTGTCACAAACCCCACACTTCAGTGTGGAGTGGCACATTGTTTTTTTGATAAAATTTAAAACAAAATGAAAAATAAACACGGAGAAAAAATAGATTTTAAATATAATTTAAAAATATATTGGAATCTTTTGAAAAAATACAAATATCTCGCAATCTTTGTAGTTCTGCTTGCAATCCTAATTGAATTAAGATTTTTAATAGACAAATTTTTATTAAAAATTGTAATTGATAGAGGAAACGAATTTGGAACAAAAATCATCACACAAGAATCATTTATTCATGTTTTAATAATCCTTGCAGTAATCTATATAACAATTATAGCAATAAGTTTTATACTAATTTGGCTTAAAGAACATTTTATAATCAAATTAGAAACAAGGATGATGCTTGATCTAAAGAAAAAATTCTTTAATCATTTAATAGAATTACATCATGATTTTCACACAACTCATAAAACCGGAAGTTTAATTTCAAGATTACTTAGAGGGGGTTGGTCTATTGAAAGAATGAGTGATACCCTAATATATCAATTTGCTCCTTTAATTATAAATATCATTGCAGTAACAGCATCATTAATTTATTTTGACCGTACTTCAGCATTAATCACAATTTTAACAGTAATAGCTTTTGTATCATATAGTTTTTATCTTCAAAAAAAGCAAGAAACACCAAATCTTGAAGCAATTAGAGCTGAAGATATTGAAAAAGGAAATATTAGTGATTTTTTAACAAATATAGATTCAATAAAATATTATGGAAAAGAAAAACAAGTTAAAAATAGATTTTTAAGAATTAGTGAAAAAACAAGAAATGCGCAAGAAAAACACTGGAATTATTTCAGATGGTTAGGCTCAGTGCACACAATAATTTTAGGTTTAGGATATTTTTTTGTCTTCTATTTTTCCCTAAAAAGTTTTATAGCAGGAAATATCTCTCTTTGAACTTTGGACTTTATTTTTACTGCGTTTGTAGGCCTAATCTCTCCAATGTTCATGTTTGTACACGGTATAAGAAATTATTATAGAGCAATGGCAGATTTTCAAGATTTGTTTCAATATGGGAAAATTAAAAATGAAATTATTGACAAACCAAATGCAAAACCATTAAAAGTTAGACAAGGAACAATTGAACTTAAAAACATAGATTTTAGTTATGGAGAAAGAAATATATTCAAAAATTTTAGTCTTAAAATTGAAAAAAATGAAAAAATAGCATTAGTTGGACATTCAGGTTGTGGAAAAACTACTTTAATAAAATTAATCAATAGATTATATGATGTTGAATCTGGACAGATTCTAATAGATAATCAAGATATTAAAAATTTTAAACAAGAATCTATCAGAGGAGAAACAGGAATAGTGCCTCAAGAAGCAATTTTATTTGATGATACTCTTTATAATAATATCAAATTTGCAAACTTAAAAGCTTCAAACAAAGAAATTAAAAATGCAATAAGGTTTGCTCAACTAGATAAAGTAATAGAAAATTTTCCTAAAAAAGAAAATACAATTGTAGGAGAACGAGGAGTTCGTCTTTCAGGTGGAGAAAAACAAAGAGTTTCTGTAGCTAGAGCAATCCTAGCAAATAAAAAAATATTAGTTTTAGATGAAGCAACATCATCTCTAGATTCAGAAACAGAAAATGAAATTCAAAAAGATCTTCAAAAATTACTCAAGGGTAGAACCTCAATAATAATTGCTCATAGGCTTTCAACTATAATGAGTGCTGATAGAATTATTGTTATGAAAAATGGAGAAATAGTTCAGCAAGGAAAACATAGTGAACTAATTAATCAACCTGGAGAGTATAAGAAGCTCTGGAATTTACAGAAAGGTGGGTATATTAAGTAAGGAAAGATTAATTATACCTAGTTATCATTAAACAAATCATAAGCCCTTGGTTCATCAATACCTCTTACAAATACATACAAAACATTTTCCTGAGTGTCAAACATTATATCCCTATTTGTTCTTCCAGGAACTTTTTCATGTTTTATATCCCTAATATCCAAAGCATTTAGGCCTCTTACAACATCCTCTTCTGTTTGTGCTGACCGAGTATCATTATAAATAACAATTGTCTTAACTAAACTAGGATCTGGATATAATTGCTGAAAATCTACATCTTCAGGTATTGGCCTTCTAACTAGATTAGGCCCTCTTGCTCCTTCTATTAACATTTAATAAGGAGTAAATGCAGCAGATACATGTAACAAAGTTCCTGGTTCAACTCCTTGAGTTGCAAGAGCAATACCAACACATTCTGAGTATTCATCTGACCAAAGATATCTTTTATTTCGTGATGTTCTAACCCCATTTGTACCAACAAACTCAATTATATCATCTAAATCAGATTCAGAATCAACTTTAGTGATTTCAAATATTTTATCAATATGATCATAATACATGTAAAAAAAAGAATTTTTGCGGTTTATAAACATTATTATTAATTACTCTCTTAAAAATACAAAATTAAACCAAAAACACCAAACCCCCCCCCCCGCAATTTTTAAATA
>CAZJPU010000036.1:0-11674 GCA_964548105.1 Candidatus Woesearchaeota archaeon
CTTCCACCCTAATTAATGAGGCGGAAAAATCAAATTCTTAAGAGGAATCAATACCTCAAAAATTTTAATTAGAACTTCGGACAACGCCGGTTCTTCGAAATGTTTTTATATTAGCTTTCTTCTCTTAGTTTAGAAAAAGGGGTCAAAAAAAGTGGAAATATTTATAGAACTTAGCATAATCATCTGCATAACTGTTTTAATTGCAGGAATAATGAGATTGTTAAAACAACCCTTAATAATTGGTTATATTTTTGCAGGAATTGTTGTTAGTCCTTATTTCTTGAATATTGTTCAGTCTACTGAAACAATAAAAGTTTTTTCTCAAATAGGTGTAGCATTACTTTTGTTTATTATTGGTTTAAGTTTAAGTCCTAAGATTATAAAAGAGGTTGGAAAAGTTTCCTTAATAACCGGGATTGGTCAGATTATTTTCACGTCTTTTTTTGGATTTTTGATAAGCAGATTATTAGGGTTTTCAGTAATTGTTTCATTATATATTGCAATTGCCCTAACATTTAGCAGTACAATTATAATTATGAAACTACTCTCTGATAAAAAAGATTTAGAGAAATTATATGGAAAAATTTCAATTGGTTTTTTATTAGTCCAGGATATCTTTGTAATAATTCTTTTAATGGTAATTTCATCTTTTTCAGGTAACTTGAGTCTTGATAGTTTGTCTTTTGGAAGTATTTTAAGTGGTATTTTATTGATCGTAGGATTTATTTTAATAAGTGTTTATGTTCTGCCTATTTTATCAAAATTCTTTGCTAAATCTCAAGAATTTTTGTTTTTATTTTCAATTGGATGGGGGATGGGTTTGGCAGCATTATTTTATTCTATTGGTTTTTCAATGGAAATAGGTGCTTTAGTTGCAGGTATTGCACTTTCTATGTCTCCTTTTCATTATGAGATTAGTTCTAAAATGAGGCCTCTAAGAGATTTCTTTGTTATTCTCTTTTTCATACTCTTAGGATCTCAAATGGTTTTTGGGAATATAAGTTCTCTTTTGATTCCGGCAATAATTTTTTCATTGTTTATTCTTATTGGAAATCCTCTTATTGTTATGATCTTAATGGGTTTATTAGGATATAAGAAAAAAGTAAGTTTTCAAGCAGGATTTACTGTAGCTCAAATAAGTGAATTTTCACTGATTCTTATAGCATTAGGAGTTAGTTCAGGACATTTAACAGGAGAAATATTATCTCTTGTAACAATTGTTGGATTAATAACTATCTCAGGTTCAACTTATCTTATATTATACTCTGATAAAATATATCCTTATTTATCTAAATACCTCTCTATATTTGAAAGAAAAAAAGTTAGAGAAACTGAACAAAAGTCTAAAGACTATGATATTCTTTTGTTAGGATATAATAGAATTGGTTATGATCTTTTAGAATCTTTTAAAAAATTAAAAAAGAAGTCTCTGGTAATAGATTATAATCCTGAAACAATCCTTGGACTATCTAAGAAAGGGGTTGAGTGTAGATATGGAGATTTAGATGATGAGGAATTTTTAAGTGAATTAAATCTAACTAAAACAAAGATGATTATTTCAACAATTCCTGAGTTTGAAACAAATTTGTTAATAATTAAAAAAATTAGACAAAAAAATAAAAAATCGGTTGTCATAGTTGTTTCCCATAATATTGAAGAGGCAAATCTTTTGTATGACTCTGGAGCAACTTATGTCATAATGCCTCATTTCTTAGGTGGAATTCATGCTTCTATGATGATTAATAAATATGGATTAAATCTTAATAGATTTTTAGATGAGGGAAAAAAACATCGTAAACAGTTAAAAATAAAAAGAAATTTAGGGCATGAACATCCTAAAGCTGAGAAAAATAGGTAATTAATAATTATCTAGCATATTTTCCAACAAGTATTGAACTATTTCTTCCTCTAAATCCTATACTTTGAGATAATGCGTAATTAATCTCTACATCTTCCTTACTTTCACCCATAGTATAATCAAGATCACATTCAGGATCGGGATTTTTAAGATTCAGTGTTAAGGGAATCTTAGAATATTTCATTGCAAGTATTGTTATAGCAAGTTCAATTGCACCTGCTGCATTAAGAGTATGACCTATTGCACCTTTTGAAGAACTCATTGGAATTTGATATGCATAATCTCCAAAAACTTTTTTTAATGCTTTTGTTTCAGCTACATCGTTTAGACGGGTTGAAGTACCGTGTAAATTAATATAATTAATTTGTTCGGGAGCAATTCCTCCTTCATTAAGTGCTTCACGAATTGCCATTGCTAGATATTTTCCTTCAGGATGTGGTTGTGTTGAATGTCCTCCGTCATCTGTTTCTCCATATCCAAGTATTTCTGCATAAATATGTGCATCACGAGATTTTGCATGTTCAAGTTCTTCAATTACTAAAACTCCAGCACCTTCTCCAAAAACAAATCCATCTCTATCACGATCAAATGGTCTTGAACTGTTTGGTGAAAGTGATTTAAGTGAACCAAATCCTCCTATGCTTAATGGTGAATGCTCTCCAGTTCCTCCACAAATATATATAAGAGATTTTCCGAGTCGTATTTTATCAACCCCATAAGAAATATTTGCACCTCCTGATGCACATGCAGCTGCAAGTGAAGGCATAAGTCCTGAATGAAATCCATAATGTTCTGCAATTGTTGCTGGAGCAGTTCCAGGCAAGGCTGTAACACTCAGGGTAATTGGATTTAATTTTAGAATAGATTGAGTTTGTGCAATTCTTGCACTAGCACTTTCAATTGTACTAATTCCTCCAAAACCCCCTCCCACAGCACACCCAGTACTCATTAGAATTTTTTCAAGATCTCCTTCTAAAAGTATTTTAGAGTCTTCTATTGCTTGTCTTGCAGCATGAAATGCAATTCTTGAAAAGTGTTCTCCTCTTTTAAATAATGTTCTGTATTTATTCATACTTTCTTTTTCTTTAAGATTATAACCAAGATCTTCTGCGCTTAACCTAAGATTCTCGTCGGTAATTTCTTCTTTTTTGAAAAGAGAGCCTATATTCGAAAAACAAGTTCCATATAATGGGTTAAGTGGAGTAATATCTCCTATAACACTTTTGCCATCAACAAGTCTTTTCCAAAATAATTCTGTTTCTAAGGCAAGTGGAGCACTAATTCCAATTCCTGTAACAACCACGCGTTTTTGATTCATTTTTAATTAATTTAATTATTATTTTTACTTAAATAGATTCTTATTCTTTAAAATATAATAAAACAATTAGGTATTACAGTAAGCATAGTTTCTTTTATTCTGTTTATTAAAATCGATAAGACAAGTATATAAATGATGTAAGGATCCTAGAACAAATTATTTCACTTCAACCATTTCTTTTTTATTTTCCATATAAAACTTTTTTGCATGTCTTAATTTATCTTTGGAATTAGCATATATAGTTATTATTGTTTCTCCTTTTTCTGCTATTTCCTTTTTCTTTTTATAAAGATAAAGTCCTGCAGATTTATCTTCTGGAGATCCTGCAATTCTTGCTAACTTATTAATTAATTTATTATTAAGATGTTTAATTTTAATTTTTCTTTTTGTTTTAATATCATAAGAAAGTGGAGGTTTTAATTTTTTTAAATTATTTGAATTACCTCCCTGCATTTTAATTATTTCATTGAATTTTTGCAAAGCTTTTCCAGAATCTAAAATTTCTTGAGCTTTTTTTATACCAGCACCTTTTTTTACTTTTCCAGAAAGTTCAAGGAGTCTTCCTGCAAGCAGGATTGATTTTTCTTCTAAATCAATTGGTGCTTCTTTTTTTCGTTCTAGAATTTTTATAATATCTTCAATCTCTTTTACAGGCCCAATCCCTCTTCCAATAGGTTCTCTTCCATCAGTTAGGATAACTTCTAATTTAAGGTCAAACATCTTGGATAATTTTAAAAATCTTTTTTTAAGGTTTTCTGCTTGTCTTTTATTTACTTTTGCAGAATTTCCATAAGGAATATCAATTAAAATATATTTGCTGTCTACAGAAATTTTTTTGGAGAGAATACTTGCAATTAACTGGGTAGTAGAATCTAGGTTTGCAATTCTTTCAATACGTATTATTTTATCATCAACAGGTGCTAAACCTAGTGCGCCTCCCCAGACAAAACAAGCATTGGTCTTTTTTATAATCCTTTTTATATCTTTAATTGAAAACTCTACTTTAGCAATTGTTTCTATAACGTCTGCAGTTCCTGCAGCACTAGTTATTGCTCTTGAAGAGGTTTTTGGAATAATAAGGCCTGTTGTTGCACAAATAGAAACTACAATAGGTGTTGTCCTATTTCCTGCAACCCCCCCAATAGAATGTTTATCTGCAATTTTTCCCCTTAATTTCATGATATTCCCGCTTTTTACCATTGCCTCTGTTAAGTGTTTTGTTTCTGTAAGAGTCATCTCGTTAGAAAAAACTGCAGATACAAAAAAAGCAACTTCTGCTTCTGTTAAAGCATTGCTTGCTATGTTTTGTACAATTTCATTAATCTCTTTTTTTCTTAAAGTTTCTCCAAGTAATTTCTTTTTAATTAATGCTATGCTATGTGGTTTTTCTGCAATTTCTATTTCAACATATTCTTTGTTTTTTAGGCCTAATTTTTTTATTACATTTTTAGAAACTGCAATTTCATTTTTCTTTAAAATTTTAGAAATTCCATCAACAATTGCAATTACTTTTTTATTTTTCTTAGTTATAGATACTCTATTTCTCACATGTATATTTATTTTTTTTAAAGTATCTTTATGGATGATACAGACAGGCGTTCCTGTTAAAAATCCTAATCTTCTTATTTTTAGTTTCATTATACCTCTTTTATTATTTTTTAGTTAAACTTTTTTGAAATCTTATTTTTTTATAAAAAGAACATTGCCATTGCGAGTTGGCCTTTGCCTATACATCTCAATTACTAAAAGAACATAAGCTAATACTAAAGGGCCTATGATAAGTCCTAGAACTCCAAAAGCAAGTAACCCTCCAATCATTCCGATTATTATTATTCCTGAACTTATTCTAGTTTTTTTAGCTACGATTAATGGCCTTATTACAGTATCAATTAGATTAATTAAAATCATTCCATAAACAAAAAATCCGATTCCTGCAGTATATCTTCCTGTTGCAAATAAGTAGAGATCTATAGGAATCCAGATTAACCAAGGGCCTATTAGTGGAATTACTCCAATAAGCATTGTTAGTAATGTTAATAACAAGGCGTTTGGAACTCCAAAAATAAAATATCCTATTCCTGAGATTATTCCTTGTAAAACACCGACTACAATTTGCCCTACTAAAACAGAGTTAGTTACATCTTTAAATTGTTTAGAGAATTTTTCAAAAGTCTCTTTTTTTAATGGAGTTAAGGATTTGATATAATCTAATGCTTTTCTTCCATCTCTTAATGAAAAAAAGAAGATAAATATTGCAACAAATAATTTTAATAACATCATAGGAAGATTTAAAATAATATCTCTAAATCCGCTAATAGATTTTGCAATAAATGTTGAAGCATAAGTATTTAGAGAACTAACAACTGTTGAAGAAATCTCATAAGAAGAGATTGTTGGAATTTGGTTTACAATCCCTACAAAATCTATTTCTTGTAAGTTAAAATAAAAATCAATTGCTTGTTTAAATAATGAAGTTAAAATTAAGCCTGTGATTAAAATTATACTTATTAAAACTATTAAGCAAACTATCAAAGCAGATAGATTTTCATTTTTTAATTTTTTAAGAATAATCCTATAAACTGGATATAAAATGTATGCAAGCAAAATTCCAAAAAGTATTGTCATAATAACGGGTTTTATTATTATGGCAGCTAATATGAATAAACCAATAATAAGTGCATAAGTTATTAGATCGTTAAATTGTTCTTTATTTATCATCTTATATGGGAGAGAGATTATTTTATAAATGTTTTTAAAAAGAAAAGAATCCGCAGATTCGGAGGATAAGATTTATAAACAATAAAGTCGAAAATACTTTATGGATTTTTTTATAAAGAAGATTTTTGAAGGGGCAGGAACTGATGATGAACTTGTTCATTTGCAATTCCAAAAGTTTAGCAGAGGAGACTTTAAAAATAGGGCAATGATTCTTGCAAAAAAATTATCAAATAAATTTTCTATAAATACAACTCCGGAATATGCAAACGGGTTTATAAGATGTTTAGCTGAAAAATTAGGAGAAACAAAAGCAGCAGTAACAGGAGTTATTATTTCAACCAAGGATTTAACTGGAGAATTAGATTTTCAGGATAAAAAACAGTTTATGGGTATTAAAAAATATATCTTAGAAAGAGAAATGTCTGGTAATGAAATACTCTCTCTTTGTGATAAATTTCCAAATTCTTTTGTTGGATTGTCTTTTAAAACAGAAGATAGTGAACTAAAAGTAAAACCTAAGGCTCCAAAATCTGCTAAACCAAGTACAAAAGGAGAAGGAAAACCTAAAATAGATTTTTGCAAGTTAAAGACAACAGATGAAGAATTAGTTAAAAAAATTATTTTTGATGAAGAATTAAAGATGTTTAATTTTAAAGAAGTTGAGATAGGTCATGACTTTCTAATTAATGAAATAGTAGTTTCAGATGAATTAAAAAAAGAAGTAGGGAATGATTTTGAGAAAATTAGAAAAATGGCTAAGAGAAAAGGAAAAATTATTAGAAGATTTGCAATTGATTCAGGTGAAGAAATTAAAAAAGAAATTGATTTTGAAGCTTAGATATTATTAATTCGTGTTTAAATGCCGATATTTTTCTTGTAAAACATTTATTTATTTTTTTATATTAATAAGACTTAATGTGAGATAAAATTAGGTCAAATTAAGTTATTTTGGGCAAAATTTCAGATTAGTAAGTTTTATAAACGATTTATTTCTTGCATATCTAAGTTAAATATTACTAATATTTTATTAGTAATAGATAGTTTTTGATAACAGTTGGTTTTTACTAACAGGTCCAGAAATCCTTTAGAGTTCTGTTATTCAAAATAATCATAAATTGTTGAAAAGATATGAGTAATCAATAATTGATTAACTAATATTTAAAGATAAAAATGCCAAAACATGGACAAACTAGACATGGAAGCTTGCAAATTTATCCAAGAAAGCGAGCTGGAAAAATCCTCCCTAGTGTTAACTGGAACCCTATTTCTCGTGAAGAGACTAACTTATTAGGATTTATCGGATATAAGGTAGGAATGAAATCTGTATATGTCAAGGATAATACTCCTCATTCTTTAACAAAAGGGAAAAGAATAATAATTCCAGCAACAATTATTGAATGCCCTACATTAAAAATTTTCTCAGTTAGATTTTATAAAGATGGCAAGGTCCTTGGAGATGTTCTTAATAAAAATCTAGATAAAGAATTAAAGAAAAAGCTTAAGCTTCCAAAAGAAGTTAGGAAAAAAATAGAGGATTATAAGGATTTTGATGATGTTTTAATTGTTGCTTATTCACAAGTTAAAAAAACAGGGATTAAAAAAATACCAGATATTGCTGAATTAGGACTTTCAGGTAATAAAGAAGAAAAATTAGCTTTTATCAAAGAAAATCTTAGTAAGGAAATTTCAGTAAAAGATGTTTTTAAAGAAGGTAGTGTAGATATTCATGGGGTTACAAAAGGAAAGGGAAACCAAGGACCTACAAAAAGATTTGGTTTGACATTACGATCACATAAATCAGAAAAAGGGGTACGAGGCCCAGGTTCAGGAGGACCTTGGCATCCAGCAAGAGTAGAATTTACTCAACCAATGGCAGGACAAATGGGTTATTTTACAAGAGTTTGTTATAATAGTAAGGTTCTTAGTGTTGGAGATATTAATGAAAACAATATTAATCCTGGAGAAGGATTTAGACATTTTGGAAAAATAAAAAATGATTATATTATTGTAATGGGAAGTGTTCAAGGGCCCTCTAAAAGACAATTGATTATTGCTTCAGCATTACGGCCTACAACAAAGCAAACTAAAAAAAATTATGAGGTTATTGAACTAAGATAAAAATGAAAATACAAATATTGAGTATAGAAGGTAAAAAAGTAAGAGAACTTACAACTAGCTTATTTGAAGAACCAATAAGAGAAGATCTTATTAGAAAAATAGTAGAATCTGAAAAAATATGGCAACCATATTCACCAAGATATAGGGCAGGTATGGATAGATCTGCAAGCGGACTCTTAAGCAAACGAAGACATGTTTGGAAATCAAATAGAGGTAAAGGATTATCTAGAGTTCCAAGAAAAATTATGTCGAGAAGAGGTACACAATTTAATTGGGTTGGTGCTATTGTTCCTTCAACAAGAGGTGGAAGACGAGCACATCCTCCAAAGGGTAGTGTGAATCTTAAAAAAATAAATAAAAAAGAAATGCAAAAAGCATTATTCTCTTCATTAACATATATTAATTCAATAGAAGGATTAAAAAAGAAATATTTATCATTAGAGGATAAAAAAATAGATGTTAAACTTCCTTTGGTTGTTGAATCTGAAATTTTAAAATTAAAGACTAAGGAATTTCTTGGAGCTTTAAAAAATATTTTAGGAGATCTTTATGCAGTTGCAATACAGAAAAAAACAAAAAGAGCAGGAATTGGAAAATTAAGAGGAAGAAAATATAAGAAAAATATAGGGTTGCTTCTTATTATCGGAAAAGAAGAGGATCTTAAAGTTAAAGGTATTGAAATAGTAAAAACAAATGAATTAACAATTAGTGATCTTGCAAGCAATGGTGCTCGATTAACCTTATTCACTGAAAATGCAATAAAAGAATTAAGTAAATTTTTAGAAAATCCCAAAAAATAAAATGATAAACCCTATAACAACTGAAAAAGCTGTAAGATTGATTGAGATAAATAATGTCTTAATTGTCGAAGTAGATAGAAGAGATTCAAAAACACAAATTAAAAAGGAATTTGAAGAAACTTTTAATGTAAAGATAGATTCAATTAATACTTTAATAAGAAAAAATAAGAAACTTGCTTATATTAAATTAAATTCAAAAAATCCTGCAATTGATATTGCAACAAAGTTAGGGATGATTTAGTTTTGTAAAATGGGAAAACGAATAACACAACAAGCTAGAGGGAAGGGAAGTCTAACATATAGAGTTAAGAAAAGAGCTTATAGATATAAGATTAGCTATCCTCCGTTAAAGGTAGAAGGTAAAGGAAGAATCGCAAAATTGATTAATTCGTCTGCTCATACTGCTCCTATTGCTAAAATCCAGATTGGTGAAGAAAGTTTTTATAGCCCAGCAGCTGAAGGGATTTTTGAAACTCAGGAGATGGAAATAGGAAAAGAGATAAAACCAGGTAATATTTCAACATTAAAAGAAATTCCACAAGGAACCAGAGTGTTTAATATAGAATCAACTCCTGGACGAGGTGGGAAATATTTAAGAAGCGCAGGATGTTTTGGAGTTATAATGAATAAAGACTCTAAGGGTGTAGAAGTAATAATAAAAAGAAGAAAATTGAAATTGCATGAAAACTGTCGTGCAACTATTGGTGTTGTTGCAGGTGATGGAAGAAAAATGAAGCCATTTGTTAAAGCAGGGAATAAACATCATCTTATGAAATCAAAAGGTAGGAAATGGCATAGAACTTCTGCTGTAAAAGTAAATGCAATTGACCATCCATTTGGTGGTGGAAGAGGAAAAAGAATTAAGAGTAAAATTGCAAAAAGAAATTCACCTCCAGGATTAAAAGTAGGGCATATAAGACCTAAACGAACAGGTAAGAGAAAATAAAATGGAAGATAATAATGAAGAAATGATAAAAAAGAAAGAATTTACTTACAGAGGTAAAAATCTTAGTGAACTTAGGGAAATGGAAATCCGTGAATTTGCAAAATTACTTAAATCAAATGAAAAAAGAACAGCATTAAGGCAGTCTGATGAAATACAAAGATTTGTCTTAAGATGTAATAAAAAAATTCAAAAAAATAAACCTATAAAAACTCATTTAAGATATTTGGTAATTGTTCCAAAAATGGTTGGGTTAAAAATGCAAATATATAATGGGCAGAAATATTCTCCAATTGAGATTATTGGAGAGATGTTAGGACATAGATTAGGAGAATTTTCAGTAACAAGAACAAAAGTTAAACACGGGAGTGCAGGAGTTGGTGCAACAAGATCAAGTGCATCAAGATCAGTTAAATAAAAATGGCAGAAGAAAACAAAGAAATTAAAGATAAGAAAGAAAATAAGGAAGTAAAAGAAGAGCCTAAAAAAACAGAGATAGCTGAAGCTAAAAAAACAGAAGAAAAAAGTGAAAAAGATAAGAAAAAAGAAACAGGAGTAAAAAAGAATGAGGCTACTGTTAATGGAAAAAATCTTCCTATCTCAACAAAACATACAATAGCTATTTGTAATTTTATAAGAAATAAAAATATTGATAAAGCGATATCTGAATTAGAAGACGTAAGCAAATTAAAAAGAGCAGTTCCAATGAGAGGAGAAATACCTCATAGAAAAGGAATGATGTCAGGAAGATATCCAGTTAATGCTTCTAAATTAATTATTAGGCTTCTTAAAAGCTTGAAATCAAATGCTATGGTTAATGAATTAGAATTAGAGAAATATAAACTATATTGTATGCCAAATATTGCTTCAAGACCTTATAAAAGATTTGGTCATGGAAGACTTAAAAGAACAAATGTCACGATTAAGCTTATAAAGACTGAAAAAAAATCTTTAAGTAAGGTAAAAAATAAAGGAGATAAAAAATAAAAATGGCAGAGAAAAAACAAAGAAAAGAAAAACAAGCAGGTTTAATAATAAGTGGAAAACCCGTTAGTCTTCGAGGTCGAAGATTTTGTGGAAAAGTAATAAGAAAATTCCCTTCAAGAGTTGTTATTGAATTTGAAAGAACTATTTATATTAAAAAATATGAGAGATATGCAAAAAGAAAAACAAAACTTCATGCAAGATTACCTGAAGATATGTTTAATGAGGTTCACCTTGAAGATTATATTGAAATTGCAGAGTGCAGGCCTATTAGTAAAATAGTGCACTTTGTTGTTGTAAGGAAAATAAATAAGGGAGAGAGAAAATGAAAGGTGTTGCTGCAAAATTAACAAAAAGTTTGAATATAGGAAGCCATGTTTTAGCTAGTGATAATAGTGGTGCAAGAATTGTTAAAATAGTAAGTGTTAAAGGTGGGAAAACAAAAAAAGGAAGACAACAATATGCTAAGATTGGAGACTGGGTAAAAGTATCTGTTAGAAAAGGAGATTATAAGATGAAGGGAGAAGTTTATGATGCAATAGTAATAAGGCAGAAAAAACCTTTTAGAAGAAACACAGGAGAAAGAGTTGCATTTACAGATAATGCTGTGGCATTACTAAAAGATGAAAAAGGAAATCCAAAAGGAACTCAAATTAAAGGACCTATTGCAAAAGAAGTTGCAGATAGATGGCAGTTTTTAGGTAAAATTAGTAAATATATATTATAAAATGAAACAAAAATTTTCAGCTAAATGGATAGGAAGTAAACAACCAAGAAAACAAAGAAAGTATAGAGCAAATGCTCCATTACATATCAGACATAAAATGCTTTCTTCAAATCTAACTAAAGAATTAAGAAAAAAATATGAAAAAAGAAATATTGCATTAAGAAAAAATGATAATGTTAAAATTATGAGGGGAGAATTTAAAGGTAAA
>CAZJPU010000037.1:0-10662 GCA_964548105.1 Candidatus Woesearchaeota archaeon
AAGTACCTTAAATAACTTCTTATCATCATAGGAATAGTTTTTTAATTTTTTCTCATATTTATCAAGATTTTTTAAAAATTCTAAAACTTCTTGTTTATTAAAAGAATCTGTATAATCTCCAAACCCTGCTTTTTTTAAAAATAATGCATTTAACACCTGTTCAAACTGCCCTTGCAATGGCAATGCAAAATAAGGTTTTTTAAGATAAATTGATTCACTAATTAAGGTAAACCCTGCTGTTGCAATTATTGCTTTACAATTCTTTAAATCTTCTAAAAAATAATCTCTTGTTTTAAATTCTAAATTTCCTTTCTTCTTATTCGTGTTATAACCATATATAACAAACTTCTCATTTATTTGTTTTAAGTCACTTAAAACTCTTCTATTTTTCTTTGTTAAATAAACTAAAACAAATTCTTTTTTAGAACTATTTTTTTTTGAAATAGATAACTCTCTCCCTAATCCCTTAACATCCTCTCTTACAATTGGAGGTACAATAATTGTATTTTTTTTCTTAATTTTCATATTGGAAAAACTTGTAATAATAAAATATTTTGCATCTCTTACAAAACCATTAACAACCTCTCTTGCAATTAAAAAATCGCCCATATATTTTTTAGGAACTTTAAATTCTAGATTTGTAAGCCTATGCTGATTATCTAAACTTATCAAAGGAATATTATACCAATAAGAAAGAACTGGAACAATCGGTTCTATATCAGAAATACATAACTGTGGTTTAAACTCTTTGATTAAATTGTGAAACTTTCTCCATTTCCAAAGATTTTTTGGAAAATTATCAAAATTATGTTTAAGAGTTTTTCCTTTGTTTAAAATACCTTTTCTAAAAATTAAATGCAAACCCCTTACTTTAAAAATTTCAAATCTTTTTTTAAGAACTTTATAAGCTTGACCATAAGTTACAATTATAACTTCATGTCCTTTACTTTCTAAATATTTACCAACAGTTAATGCTCTTGAAGAATGTCCAAATCCTTCTCCAGCAACTCCATATAAGATTCTCATTTAAACCTAAAAGAAATATAACTATTTAACTCTTGTTTTAACTGCTTTTCCTGCTTTTTCAAATTCAATTTCACCACCAATCAACTTTCTCATAGTTTCCTTTAAATCCTTAGTTTTAACCCTGATTTGTTTAGTAGTATCTCTATCTCTAATAGTTACATCATTATTGGTTGGACTTTGATCATCAACAGTTATACAAAAAGGAGTCCCTATCCCATCATTTCTAGCATATCTACGTCCAATTGACCCTGACCTATCATAAACAATATTCCATTCTTTTCTTAAATCTCTAACAATCTCATCTGCCATTTGTTCATATTCTGGTTTTTTAATAATTGGAAAAACCGCTGCTTTTATAGGTGCTAATTTTGCAGGAATTTTTAAAACCACATAATCTCTTTTCCTATCATGATTATAAGCTTTAGTTAAAATAGCAAGAAAAACTCTTTCCATTCCAAAAGTTGGTTCTATTACTCTTGGAATTACCTTTTTCCCAGTTTTTTCATCATAAATCTCTGCTTTTTCTTTACTAAACTTTTCATGTTGTTTTAAATCATACTGACCCCTATTTGCATTTCCAGCAACTTCTTTACTTCCAAAAATATATTCATAATCAATATCAAAAGTTGCACTAGAATAATGAGATAATTCGTCTTTAGTATGCTCTCTAATCTTAATTTCACTAAGTCCAAGATTCTCAAACCACAAAACTTGTTCAGCTAACCAATAGGAATGCCACTCTCCAAGTTTTTTCTCAGCTAACATCTTTCCAATTGTTGTATCTTTTAATTCCTCACTTTCTTTTTTCTGGGAATCTTCATCTAATAATCTAACTTTAACATCTTTATGAAAATCCTCTAACAATATGCATTTTGTTTCTTCGGGATTTATAAAATACTCAAATTCTCCAATATGAAACTCTCTACATCTAAAAAGAAAATCACGAGGTGCAATTTCATTTCTAAAACACCTTCCTATTTGTGCAATTCCAAAAGGCAATGATTTTCTCGAAGTTTGTTGTATAAGTTTAAAATCCATAAACATTCCTTGTGCAGTTTCTCCTCTAAGATACACATCTACAGCATCTAATGCTCCAACCCTTGTCTTAAACATTAAATTAAACTCTCCTTTTACATCAAACTCTCCCCCACACTCACATTTCACATTACCTACCTCAGATTTATCAAGTTTTGTTGATTTCTTACAATCCTTACAAGTAACTGCAACATCACTAAAATTAGATATATGTCCTGATGCTTCCCATGTTTTTGGATGACTAATTACACTTGCTTCCATTCCAACCATATCTTCACGACTTTTAACAAAATAATTCCACCAATCTTGTTTTATATTATTAAATAACTCTACCCCCAGTGGCCCAAAATCCCAAAATCCAGAAAAACCCCCATAAAGATCACTACTTCTAAAAACAAATCCCTTTTCCTTGCAAAAATTAGTAAGATCTTCAATTGTTAATTTTTCAATAATTTTTTCTTCTTTTTTCTCATTAAGGTTCTCAATATCCTCATTATTCTCATCCTGCACAATATCAATAGTTTTTCCTTGTTCGATTTTCATTTTAATTTCCTCAGCCTTTTTCTCAGCTTCTTTCTCATCCTTACCTAAATATGCAACACACACACTTTTAACCTTATCACCCTCTCTAACACTCTTATTAAGATAGTAATATTCTTTACCTGAGATTTTCTTTTTTACAATAAACATTTTAAAGTCTTGGTTTGCTTAAAGATTTTTAAAATCTTTATACATAGATTAGGTACTACAAAAGGGTTTTTAAAATTTATGATAAAAAGCAGGGACCGGGAATCGAACCCGGGTAACTCACTCTGCAGGCGAGTGCAAGACCATTATGCGATCCCTGCATCTATAAAAACTAAGAAATAAAGAGTTTTTAAATATAGTTATCAAAAATTTTAATCAAAAATACTCATTTTAAACTGATTGTGAATAATAACTTTTACTATTAGCACTAACTCCCTGAAAATCATCACACTTATAATTTTTTGTTGAAGGATTAGAAAAACCCGATTGTGAAGCTCTTCCTGCTAACAATTTCACTGCAGGATCTATCATATATTTCTCTTTTTTTAATCCCTTGCCTTTTTCAAATGTTGAAAATACAAAACTATTTCCTGCACTCTCAAAAACTATTCCTTCTAATTTTTTAAAAAATTGAATTATTTTTCCAGGTAAAGAATTATTATAAGGATTTTCCTGTTCATAATTTAAAGAAGGATTTTTAGATGCAGAAGAAGCATATTTTTTTTCTTGTGTCGTAGTTTGTATCTGCGACTGTGCTTGTATTGGAATTTGCTCAGATTCCTTAGAAGGGTTAGAAAAAGGTAAAGGAGTTTCATCTACTTGCTCTTCTAATCTTTTTAATAACGGAAGTGTAAAAGGAGGTAATGAAAAAAGAGATTTTGGATAAGAAGGTACTGGAAAAAAATTTCTAAACTGTTTAGTAACCTTTGCTATTCCGCTTGCGGGGGGAGGCTCTTCAGTCTTTTTCATTTTCTTAATTATAAACATCAATTTTTGTTTTTAAAGCTTAGTGATTCCAAGTGAAACTTCTCAGTGGTATTTCCAAAACAAAAGGTTTTTAAAAGAAAAAACGATTTCATTAATCCTTTAAAAAAACAACATCAATATAAAATAATTTAATTAATTATTTTTATAAAAATACTTAAACACCGACGCTAATTCTAAAGAATTTATAAACTATTTAAGAACACTAAACTTCTAAAATAAATATATAACTATCTCATCCAAATAATTCTATCATATCCCTTTACCTTCTCAAACTTCCCTTCAACAACAGATGAAGGAGCATAATAAGGTCCTGGAAGAATTAATTTAGAGGTAGGATCAATTCCAGTTACTTTTTTAAATTTACCACTTAACCTATCCATATATTTATCGTCAATTAAATCTTCAGGAGTTCTACGCCCAATCTGCCTAAAGCCTCCTCCAGGATTTTGATCTTCTGGAACCCTTGAAAATGCTCTAACATACATTTCCATACCAAATTCTGTCCCTATAGTTATTGTACTACGAAACGTTTCAGATTGTCTTTCTCTAAATAATTTATCATTATTATCATTAGCTAAACTAAAAAAATGCCATCCATTATCTATTAATCCCTTATCTGGTTGCCATAATTTCTTTACCATAAAAAATTTGGGAATATTAAGTTTATAAATCTAACTAAACAATCACTAGATATTATCTAACAATTAATAAAATAATTATTTTATCTTCTTTATATATGTAAAATAACCATGTTCTTCTAAAATAAATTACCCAATCATTCAATAAAAAAACGCCCCTGAAAGGACTCGAACCTTCGACCTACTGCTTAGAAGGCAGTCGCTCTATCCAACTGAGCTACAGGGGCATACCCAAAAGAAAAAAATCCAATATTTAAACCTATTTATTTAACCATGATTTCACTTTTTCTTTTTAAAAGAATCTTTTCTCCCAAATAACCATATGGATTCAGAACCATCTGAACCAAGACCTTTTTTAGATTTTTTATTATTTTTAGATATCTTCAATTCTTTAGGTTTAAAAATACTCTTTCTAACTATAAAAAAGATTCCTGCAATTACTACAATTATAAAAAGACCATATGCAATTGCCTTACCACCAGAATCCTCTCCTAAAACAGCCCTTACAGTACCAACTGATTTTCCTAATACAACAGATTGCCTAACAAAATTATTTAATTCAGAAGATAATGCAAAATAAACACTATAAATTCCAGCCAAATCCTCAGGCAATTCCATTAAAACATCTCTTTTGATTACTCCATCTTTATTTATATCAAAACTATCAGTAACCCTTTTAACCTCAACACCATCTTCATTAACAATCCAGATTTCTACTGAAATACTATCTCCAATAAAACTACTATGATCAAAATCATAACTTATATTCAAACCATCTTCCTCATGGCTTATTTCATTAATTTTAATTACTTGTAAACCTTCAGGAATACTAATACTCATTTCTTGTTTATCAGAATTTTCATCACATTTTATTTCTAACTCTCCATTATAATCTCCTGATTGAACTTCTTCAGGAATAGTTAAATCAAATACAAAATCAATACTTTGACCAGGAGCAATTCCTTCTACCTGGGTTGTACGAATCCAAGAACTTATATCCCCATTTATAACCAATTTACAATTATTCAAAAATCCTTTTCCAATATTTTTAGCATTTAATGACAATGTTTTTTTCTCACCTTCTCTAGCAATAATATCTCCTATTTTTGAAACTTCAAATTTTCCAGCTAAATTTGGAGGAGTATAATTAAAACTTCCACCTCCACCCCCTCCGCCACCACTACTTGCTCCATCATCAACTGGAGGAATAACTGGATCCTCAGTTGTATCAACACTAAAGATTGAACTTGTTTGATTAGTATTTCCAGAAGAATCATTTACATAAAAATTAAGAACAAAATCAGCATCTACTGTTACATCAAAACTACTACTTTCACTACAATTAATAGAAGTATTTACAACTTCTAAACTATCTCCACGATAAATATTATACCAACAACTATCAAGATTATTATCAGAGACACTAAAACTTAAAGAAATCCCTATTCTTGAAGTTTTTTCTCCAACAGGTTCACTTATACTAACTTCAGGACTAATACTATCAACATAAAAAGTTTTATTTCCATTTGAAGCTAAATTTCCTTGAGAATCATTACATCCAATATTCCATAAATAATCTCCATCATTTAAAGACTCAATAATAAATGAATTAATACTTCCGCCCATGGGAGAATTATCAGTCTGATTTATTTTAAACTCTCCATCAAAATCACCCAGTAACCAACAACTATCTAAATCAATATCTATGGGAGTATAATTAAATTCAGTATTTTCTCCAGATGAAAAATAATCATCAATTGGAGAATGCAATACAATTGTAGGAGCACCAACAGCAACATTAAATATTACTGAATCCCTTGCCTTCTCTCCTTCAGAATCATTTGCATAAACTATTAATGTGTTTTCTCCTTCAGGAACATCAATTATTGTATTTGCACAACCCTCCAAGCTTACATTATCACCACTATCAATATTATACCAACAACTATCTAAATTTCCATCACTATCCGAAGCTATAAAATCTAAAGCTAAACTTTCATTATAACCATAACTTGCTCCATTTTGAGGAGAGACAAAGGTAATAGAGGGTGCCACATTATCAACAAGAGTAATTGCCCTAGTCTCTGTTTGATTTTCATTACCCTGAGTATCTTGAGTATATGCATAAAAACTATATCCTCCTGCTTCTAAATTAGTGAAATTATGAGAATAAGAACTTGCAGAATATAAAGCAGAAACTTCATCTGATGATAAAACACGATTAAAAATAATGACTTCATCAATTGCGCCACTGAAAGGGTATGATATACCATGTTGTGAATCTCCAATTCCCAATGAATACCCACTAACACAGGGGGTCCCAGAACCATCAACATTAACAACTTCAACCCCATCTATATAACCAAATACTCTGCTCCCATTATAGACATAAGCAACATGTTGCCAATTATCTACAATGATTGTTCCCCCAAGACCTAAGAAATTATCATCTGCACAATTTTCAAAACCAACATAAAGTCCTCCATTAGAAACCGCCATCATCATTTCCCAAACTGCTTCATCTTTAGAAGTTATTATACCCATCCCACTTACATCACTTGGTTTTATCCAAGCACTTATAGAATATGGGATGTTAATGCTAATAGGAGCACTATGTTGTATTTCTATTACATCATCATTCCCATCAAAACTTAGGGCATCTCCAGACTTTCCATCTACTCCGTAAGTAACCCCACCACTTGGTGTTCCATCATTTCCATATCCAGAATAATCAAGAATATTTCCAGAACTTTCATTCATCTTCCAAAAACCTACTAAAGAATTATTAAAATTAATAAAACTATACATCTGACTTTCATCACTCAAATCAACTCCCACATTAATTGAATCAGCAAGATGATCTCCTTCAGAAGTTGTTGAAGATGAATAAGAAATACTTGGAGGATTAATATCTTCATTTAAAGTAACAACTCTTGTTTCTGTTTGATTTTCATTACCCTGAGTATCTTGAATATATGCATAAAAATTATAATCTCCTTGTTCTAATTCTGTAAAATTTTTTGAATAAGAACTTGCAGAATTTAAAGCAGAAATTTCATCAATTAATAAAACTCTATTAAAAATTAAAACCTCATCTATTGAACCATTAAAATATTTACTATAACCTCCTCCACTTCCAATTTGAAAATTTTGAGAACCTACAACTGGCAAAGGTTTACCTGTCCAACTAGACTTACCATTATCAATATAAACATCCCTATTTCCAAGGGAATCAATTAAAAAAACAATATGATGCCACTCATTTGCATTTTTATTTGCAGAAATCTGTGCATTATATCCACCTGCCCAAAATTTTAATACTCCAGAAATCTGTCCACTAATTATAATCTCTTTATTATAATAAGTTCCGATTATCACCTGATCATCAGAAGCACCAATATTTTCTCTTGCCCAAAAAGAAATTGTAAATGGTGCAAGCGGAAAATCAAAATTATCTCTTGAAAAATCCAGATAATCATTTAACCCATCAAACTCTAATGCTTTTCCAAATTTTCCTGCAACACTATATTCAGCACCATTATTGGTTCCATCATTTCCATATCCAGAATAATCAAGAATATTTCCAGAACTTTCATTCATCTTCCAAAAACCTACTAAAGAATTATTAAAATTAATAAAACTATACATCTGACTTTCATCACTCAAATCAACTCCCACATTAATTGAATCAGCAAGATGATTTCCTTCAGAAGTTGTTGAAGATGAATAAGAAATACTTGGAGAAACAAAATCTAACAAATCATAATCAATATCAACACTCTCTAAACTTGGACTAACAGAAGAATCAGGACTTGTAAAATCAACCTTATACTGAAAATAAGAATTATCATCTAAACTTAAATCTTGAGGGCTTGTATCTATAATATCTATCCAACTCTCTCCAGAACAAACTTCATCATTACAAGTTCTTACTTGAAAAGAAAGATTTGTTGCTTGAACAAAATCAGTAATTCCTGCAGGATCATTTGATGCATCATTATTACAATCTCCAATTTCAACCCAATTTATTCCATAATCATTTGATTTGAAAACCCTTCCAACAGTATCTAATATGAAAAAATTATCATTATCATCAATTAAGATTTTAACTAAAATATTTGCATAAGGAGTTATACTATCATTTATTATCTCCCATGTAACTCCAGAATCACTTGATTTATAAAAATCATAATTCATTAAAATATATAAATTATCATTACTATCCTCATCCATTCCATCTGTTCCAGTTGAACCACCATAACCATCATTTACTTTTGTCCAATCAACACCATCATTTGTAGATTTGTAAATATCTCCAGTTCCATCAACAGTATAAATATAACCATCACTATCAATAGAAATTCCTTTTGGAGTTTGTATTCCAGGATTAAAATCACCCTTTAATGTCCAAGTTAATCCATTATCATCTGATTTCCAAACTTCTCCAGGCCCTGTTGCAACATATAAATTACTATTATTATCAGAATCACCAACATAAGGAGATTTACTATCAAAATCATTATAAACAACTACAAAACCAGTTCCATTACTTGAATTCCAAACTTCATTTCCAGTGGTTGATAAAATATATAAATAATTATTATTTGAAAACATATATTCTGTTGCAGTTGCCCTTCCAAAGTCTTCTTGACTTAAAACCCAATTCTCTCCTAAATCTACTGATTTATAAACATCTCCTCCCCCATCAACAGCATATAAAGATTCAACACTAGGATTATTTCCAACCCAACTCACATTATTCCAAACAGCATCATTTCCTGAATCAAAAACCTGTGAAATATAACTTCCAGTTAAGTTCTCACCAGCCAAAACAATAGCACCCCCATCCCACTCAACATTGTTATAACTTCCTTCATCAAAATCATTCTCTCCAGAATCCGAATAAACAGCATAACCTGTTAAATCTCCTTAAAAAAAATAAAAAAAACTAATTGAAACTGTAAATAAAACTAGAAAAATAATCACAGTTATTAATTTTTTTTTTACAACCCCTTTTACTAACATAATTTATTACCCCTATTTCTTAATTATATTTTTATTAGCTACCTTATTTTTGATATTTGAAGGATTTTTGAAAAACCTCATTCCAAACATAAATACTGCTAAACCTATAATTGCTACTAAAAATAATGAAACCATAGGATATAGTCTCCAAAAACTTCCATCCATCACAGTTTCTAAACCAATAACATTCCCAGTTAATGGAACTCCAGAATAAACAATATCATCTTTATTTCCTTCTTCATCAATAACATCTCCTATAACCTTTACATCATAAGTTCCCACAGGAGCAGTTAACTTCATTTTCTTAGTTTCTCCAACCTCTAAATAAATCGATGCTGTCTGATCTTGCTCTCCTATATATATCAATATTTTCTTATCAAAAGGAACATTACCAATATTTTTTATCACAAGACTATCTCCTTCTAATTTAATTTCTACTTTTTCTAATTCTCCTACATTAAATAATCTATTAATTTCAATATCATTATACTTTGCAGTAATTCTCCAAGGACCTTTAATTGCATCTAATGGAATAACAAAACTCTTATCCCCTCCAGAATTAATCACACCCTGGTCAACTATTTCAGCATAATAATTTTCTATAACATAATTAACCTCTCCATCAAGCACTTCATTATTATCATCATAAATAAAAATTTTAAAATAAACTTCATCTCCAGGAGCATAATTATTTGCAACATCTATATCAAGTTTTACAGCATTAACAACCCCGATTAACATTATAACTAATAAAAATAAAACCACTACACCTATTTTCTTTTCCATAGTATTACTAGGATTTTTCTATTTTTAAAACTTCTGTAAAACTCCTTAGAGAACCTATTTAAACCAATATATCTTTTAGACTATATCCTTAAACTTTAAAAGACTATTAAAAATGAATAACCTAACAATTACATTTCTTGGAACAAGCAGTGCAATACCCACTATTACAAGAAACCATACAGCCATTTTCTTCAAATATAAAGAAGAAAATATTTTAATAGATTGTGGGGAAGGAACTCAAAGACAGATTAGAAAAGCAAAAATCAATCCATGTAAGATAACAAGACTTTTAATAACTCATTTACATGGAGATCATGTATTTGGAATTCCCGGTTTATTTCAAACACTTAATCTAAATAACTACCAAAAAACACTTCAAGTCTACGGACCAAAAGGAACTAAAAAACTAATTGAAGATATCTTTAAAACATTTACTGCAACAAAAGCTATAAAAATTAAAACAGAAATAAGAGAAGTAAAAAACAATGTTTTTGAAACTACTGATTTTAAAATATCAGCTTTGCCTTTAGATCACGGAACACCAACTATCGGATATATTTTTCAAGAAAAAGATAAAACTAGAATAAATAAACAAAAATTAAAAAAATTAAAAATAGATCCAAGAGAAAAGTTTAAA